>CAXHCG010000020.1:0-16837 GCA_964014905.1 uncultured Candidatus Poseidoniales archaeon
TACACTCGAACCTTCGTCGGCAGCGTCAGATGTGTATAAGAGACAGGGCTTCGGTTTGCACGTCCGCCAGCGCCTCGTTCACGGTGTTGACTGGCGCACACGGAATCCCTTTCAAAAGGCGTTCAAGCGATGCCCGGTCGTGCTGGCTGACCGCTGTTTGCACGACGGCTTCAACCTCGGCACGCTCGGCAATTCGAGCGCTGTTGTCTTTCCAGTGCTCGGGCACATCCAAATCCAGCGCCGCCACGAGGTTATGCCATTGGTTTTCGGTGCCCACGCCGATGGCGAACCACCCATCGCTGGTTTCGAACACACGGTAGGGGACGAGGTTGGGGTGAGCGCTGCCCATGCGCTGTGGCGTGATGCCTGCGAGCGCGTTGTGACCTTGATTCACGAGCGATGCAAGCGCCGTGTCCCAAAGCGAGATGTCAATGCGTGCCCCCTCGCCGGTCTTCTCGCGGTGGTAAAGGGCGGCGAGGATGGAGCTGACAGCGTTCATGCCGGTCATGACGTCGATCCAAGCGACGCCGACTTTTGCTGGGCCGCCATCGGCCTCACCAGTAATGGACATGATGCCACTTCGGGCCTGCATGGTCAGGTCAAACGCCACTTCGTCTCGTCTCGGGCCGTTTTGTCCGTAGCCTGAAATGCTGCAAACGATGACGCTGGGGGGGACTTCTCCGACCACTTTTTCGAATGTTCCGGGTTTGAAATTCTCGATGACAACGTCAACCTCTGCGATGAGCGAGCGGATTCGCTCCTGCTCCTGTTTGATGTTCACTGTCTCGATGCGTTTGCCACGGTTGCAGGCAAGGAAGTACGAGGCGACGTCTTCGCCATCGAAACCTCGCTGAAACGGTGGACCCCAGCCGCGTGTGTCATCGCCCCACGGCGCTTCCAGCTTGAGCACTTTAGCGCCCAGATCGCTCAACGTTTGCGCGGCGTGCGGGCCGGCAAGAATTCGAGAGAGGTCGAGCACGCGTACGCCAGAGAGCGGTTGCATACCCACGGGTTCGCAGGGCGTCAATTCAACCTATGCGTCCATGCGGACGGGAGGCTGACTGGAGGAGATCCTCCGAATCAAGCGTTCTTGTCGGCTTGGACCTGCTTGCGCACGTCCTGAGCAGCAGCCTTGGCATCCTGCATGGCCTTGCGGACACGGGTACCAGCGGCGGAGTTGCCCTTGTCGTGCTTTGCAGCATCACCAAGAGCGGCGGTCAAATCATCAATCATCTTCTGTACCATAGCCTCAACAGACATGTCCGCCGGGTCGGAAACTCGGTTCTTATGGATTCCTCCGGAAATCAATGAATGAAGGCGCAGTGGAGAGGTTTGGACCGCGCCGAACTCCGTCCCGTTCCAGTCTTACCAAAACTGCTCTGCTTCGGCGAGGGATTCAAGACCCTCACCACGGACCCCATACCGAAGGGGAGACACCATGGGGTTTGCTCGACGGTCGACACAACCCGACCCTGACCCGGTTACGACCCAAGAGTGGCGCGATTCGATTCGGGCCGTTGCCAACCAGTGGGGAGAAGGGGAGGCCCGTCGCTTGCTCCACGCTACCGTTGAGGCAGCCAGGGATGAGGGCGTCGACATCGAAGTTGTGGAAACACCATACCTCAACACGATTCATCCTGACGACCAAGGCGCGTATCCCGGTGATTTGGCCGTGGAAGAACGCCTCCACGGCATCATCCGTTGGAACGCCATGATGATGGTAACTCGGGCGAACAAGTACTTCGATGGCATCGGTGGGCACATTTCGACCTACGCTTCAGCCTCCCATGCTTGGGAAATCGGTTTCAACCACTTTTTCAGAGGAAAAGACGACGGCTCATCGGGCGACCACCTCTATTGGCAAGGCCACGCATCACCCGGCATCTACGCCCGTGCATGGCTTGAAGGCCGCTTGACGCACGAGCACATCGAGAACTTTCGCCAAGAAGTCGGGGGCCAAGGGCTCTCCAGTTATCCTCACCCGCGACTCATGCCCGACTTCTGGGAGTTTCCCAGCGTGAGCATGGGTCTCGGAGCGATGACGGCCATCCATCAGGCTCGGTTCAATCGTTATCTCGAGGACCGGGGCTTAGCGAGCACCGCATCTTCGCGGGTATGGTACACGATGGGCGATGGAGAATCCGATGAACCCGAATCCCTTTCCCAACTCTCGCTTGCCGGGCGAGAAGGGCTGGACAACATCGTGATGACCATGAATTGCAATCTTCAACGTCTCGACGGTCCGGTGCGTGGCAACTCAAAAATCGTTCAAGAGTTGGAAGGCCGTTTCCGTGGGGCCGGCTGGAACGTCATCAAGGTCTTGTGGGGAAGTTCGTGGGACGAACTCTTCGCTCGAGACAGCCAAGGCTTGCTTGCACTGCGCCTCAACGAACTCGTCGACGGCGATGAGCAACGCATCATGACCGCCAATGGAGCCACCATCCGAAAGGAATTGTTCAATTCTGATGGACTCTCATCGCTTGCCGCCCACCTATCAGATGAGCAACTCGAAGACCTCTGTGCCGACGTTGGTGGGCATGACTTCACCAAACTTCACGCGGCGTACGCTCAAGCCACGGCGCACAAGGGACAGCCGAGCGTCGTGCTGATTCGAACCATCAAAGGTTACGGACTCGGTCCTGCTTTCGCTGGACGAAACACAACCCATCAGAAAAAGAAAGCCGACATGGAAACGATGCAATTCATGCGTACGGACATTGGACTATCGTTTACTGACAACGACCTCGAATCCTATCCGTATGTCATGCCTGAAGATGTTCCTGAACTCGTGTCTTACGCCAATCAGCGCCGTGCGGCGCTTGGCGGCCCAATGCCAAAACGCGTGGTCCCTTCCGAAAACATCGTTCTGCCCGAGGCCGCTGCCTACGCCGGATTCGATGAGGGTACCAAAGGCACCATGGAGGTCTCCACGACGATGGCGTTTGTCCGTGTGCTTCGGTCGCTCATGAAGGACAAAACCTTCGGTCAACGCGTGGTCCCCATCATCCCGGACGAAGCGCGTACGTTTGGCATGGATCCGCTCTTTGCCGAATTCGGCATCTATCATCCCGAAGGGCAGTTGTACAAACCGGTGGACCACAAGGTGCTGATGAAGTACAAGGAATCTGAAAAGGGGCAGCTCTTTGAAGAGGGCATCAACGAAGCCGGGGCAACCTCCACCTTCATCGCTTCCGCCACGTCCTATTCGACGCACCTCTATCCAACGGTTCCGTTCTACACCTTCTATTCCATGTTCGGCTTCCAACGGGTGGCTGATCTCATTTGGTCCGCCGCCGACCAGCGTGCTCGAGGTTTCCTCATGGGCGCCACGTCGGGGCGAACCACCCTCAACGGTGAGGGTCTGCAGCACCAAGACGGGCACTCACTTCTGATGGCGCACACCAACCCTGCCGTTCGTGCGTGGGACCCATCGTTCGCTTACGAGCTTGCCACGATCATTCGCCACGGGATTGAGGAAATGTACGTTGACAACAAGGACGTTTTGCACTACATTGCCATCTACAACGAGAACTACCCCATGCCGCCCAAGCCAAAAGGCGTGGATGAAGGGATTGTCAAGGGCATGTACCTGCTCCGCGGTGCACCCAAAGGGGACGGGCCGGTTGTTCGCCTCATCGGTTCGGGCCCAATCATGGTTCAGCTCCTCGACGCGGTTGAAAAATTGGAAACCTATGGCGTTCGTTGTGAGATATACTCCGCCACCTCCTACGGTGAACTGCGCCGAGAAGGCTTGGCGTGCGACCGCCACAACCGCCTTCACCCCACCGAAGAACTTCAGAAACCGTGGGTGGAAACATTGCTGAGTGAACCGCTTCCAACCATCGCAGTTTCAGACAACATGGCGGCCGTCCCAGACATGATTCGCCAGTGGGTTAGCGGCCCGTATACCGTGCTTGGCACGGACGGTTTCGGCCGCTCAGACACTCGAGAGGCCCTTCGTCGCTTCTTTGAGATCGATGGTGCTGCCATTGCCCTCGCTGCCCTCTCCTCTCTGGTGCGTGAAGGCAAGATTGATGCGAAGGTCTACCAAAAAGCCGAGAAGAATTTCGCCGTTTCCACCAACCGAGACGACATCGCCTCGTTGTGAGATCAGAACTCCTCGTCTATTGAGCCGTGCCTGGTTTAATGGAAACCAGAGCAGCAACGTTTGCCACAAACCAACACGAGGCGGCGACCAATTGCAGCCAGTCGCCGGTGCTCCAAAGACCGACATCGCTTTCGTACACGAAAACACTGATGATCCAACACAGGCTTGCCAGTGTCTGGCCAACCCATTCAAAACTCCTCAATTTTTTGATTTGAAGATGTCTTTTCGTGGATTCATCTAGCACGTTAAACACTCCTGGCCGCAGCACGACAGGTCGTCCAAGTACATGCCCCAGCTTTTGTAGGCCTCTACGAATTCTTCAGTTTCAAGGCCGAGAGAAGATGCAATGGCTTCAACAACAATGGCAAACCGTTGCCTGTATTTGAAAATAAAACAGAAAATGTGGCCGTCGTGGCGTACCGCTGGGCCGCAGAGGTACATGCCAGGTACAATGGTTGATTCGTCTTTTTCATTGACCGAAGGAAAACCGTCTTCCCTTTGTTCAAAGAGGTGGGAAACAAATGTGTGGCTCCCGTCGAATCCATTGGCTAAAATTGGCTGAGTGGTTGATTTGAAAACGTGACCTTTGTTGGTGGTGAGAGTGTAGGCACCGTCTTCATGGACGACCGATTGTACTCCAGTTTCTTCGAACAACTCGACATTCGCTCCAAATTTTTCATGGCGCATTCGTTCAAAGGAATAGGTGGATAGGGCAATGCTTGGGTCTGAACTTGCTTCTGCCCAGGGGCGGTTCAAGTCAAAGACGCGCACGTTTTTGTCGTTCTTTGCCAAATGGTAGGCCGCATCGATACCGCTCTCATAACCCCCGACGATGAGGAAATCATCTCCTTCAAGTTCGGTGTACGAAGCGATGGTGGATGTGTGGCGGCAGACCTCACTCCCATCGAAAACGCCCAATGAAGGATATTGGTATTCGCCCGCTGCCCAAATGACGTGTTTGGCGAGGAGCGTCTCCTTTTTTGTTTCCAAGTGAAACAGGTTTTCCTTCTTCTCAATGCTTAGCACATCGGTGTTTTCTCGGACGGGAAGTTCAAAGAATTCGACGAGGGATTGGAGATGTTCGGCAAACTCGGGACCTGTTGGGTGCTCAATCCTCATGTTGAACGCCGGGGATATACCGATGCCGACGGAGTTCAAATCCAACATTCCGATTGAATTGCTCGGAAATGACGGCGTGATGAATCGAGTTTCGGCGGGCCACGCAGCAAACGATGCCCCGACGCTTGCACGATCAACCATGAGATAATGCTCGATGCCAATGTGTTGGAGCGAGATACCAACACCTACACCGGCGGCACCGGCGCCGACGACGATGACGTCGTATGGGGTTCCTTCTTTGGGTTGTGCATTATCAGATTCTGCGGCCATGGATTCCGGCGGAAATAATAACAATTTAAAATAATCTAATAATCTCCCCAGCAGGGATTATTATTGAACCAGGCGTTTCGGGCAACATCGTATGCATTACGATGGAACCAAAACGACGGCCTGAACGCCGTTGGAGCACCGCCGAAATCTGCCATTCATGCTGTGGTTCAATACCGAACTACAAAGACAGGTTGGAAGCGTGGGCCCTATGTGTGGCTGACATTGCTCATCGTGGCTCTCGGGCTGTTCGTGGTGTTCAAAATCACCCTCATCTCGTACCGCCGACGCCGCTACCCTGAACCTCACGAAGACTGGAGCACCATCGACCTCGATGACGTTTCGTTCCCTGAGGGATTCCGTTGGGGGACGGCTACGGCGGCCCACCAAGTCGAGGGAGGGCAGGTCAACAACTGGACCGTCTATGAAGCATCCAAAGGCCTCGAGCCCAGCGGCGCGGCTTGCGAACATTGGGAGCGGTGGAAGGATGATTTCCAGTTACTCAGCGACCTTGGCATGACCTCCTACCGATTTTCCATCGAGTGGAGCCGATTGGAGCCAACTGAGGGTGCGTGGGAGGCCGACGCTTTGGTTGTGTATTCAGCCATGGTTGACGACCTTTTGGCGAGGGGCATTCGTCCTGTGGTTACGCTGCATCACTTCTCTCACCCCGACTGGTGGGAAGCGAAAGGTGGGTTTGCCGACCGAGCCAATCTTCCTTTGTTTGTTGCGTATTGCGAACGCGTCTTTGAGGCGCTTTCCGATCGTGTCACCACGTGGGTGACCATCAACGAGCCGACCGTGTTCTCCACCATGGGCTACACCGTGGGTATGTTTCCTCCAGGAAAGCGTTCGATTCCTCTCACGCTACGAGTCATGCGCAACCTTCTGTTGGCCCATGGCACCGTTTATCATGCCCTCAAAGGAAAAAATCCTGATGTTTCCATCGGCGTTGCAAAAAACGTCACCTTGTTCGACCCGAAAAACCGTTGGAGTCCAATTGATTGGCCGCTCGCACGTCTTTTGGAATGGTTTTGGAACGGAGCATGGCGAAGTGGAATCCAGCGTGGCCGAATGTGGTTCAAGGATGTACCCGAAGCCAAAGACACACTGGATTTTGTCGGCCTCAATTACTACACCCATGTTCTGACGGGGCTTTCACTTCCGGCACTTCGGCACATGAAATTCCAAAAACGCTCACAAGAAATTGCGACCGAATTCGGTTATCCAATGTACGCTGAAGGTCTCCGCCGAGCCATTGAATTCCTTGCACCGCTCGGCGTCCCCGTCGAAATCACCGAAAACGGTGTGGCGGACAAAAACGATACGCTGCGGACCGAGCACCTCAAGCGTCACCTTTGGGTTCTCTCCAAGGCCATTGCGGAAGGACATGATGTACGGTCATACCACCACTGGTCGTTGATGGACAACTTTGAGTGGGCCGAAGGGTATTCGATGCGATTTGGGCTCTATGAAGTCGATTTTGAAACTCAGAAACGCACCCTGCGAGGCAGTGGTGAGGCTTACCGTGATGTGATTGCCAAGGTTTGAGACTCTCGGTGCCTAAATCCAAACGTCGTTTTCAGCTTTGAGTTTTCCATCGGCTTCACCGGTGTTGATGACGCCTCGAGGTTCAACGAGCATGACCTTGCATTCCTTTTCGGCGAATGGCTTGTGTCGCGTCCCTTTTGGGACAACGTGCATCTCGCCGGCGTTGAGGGTGATGGTTCGATCTTCGAATTCAATGCTCATGCTGCCCTCAATCACAATGAACACTTCGTCGGTATGGCCGTGGTCGTGCCAGACAAATTCGCCTTCAATTTTGACAAGTTTGAATTGGTAATCGTTCATTTCAGCGATCACTTTCGGCGACCAATGGTCTGAAAAAAGGTTGAATTTCTCAGCGAGGTTGAGCACCGTCATGGAGCGTCCACATCCTCCGTTTTACTTGGCTCTATGCCCTCAGAGGGGGCACCCAAGAAGCATGGTTTCGTGCAAAGTCGAGGACATGGCAGTACACGGTGGTGACCGTGTCGTCGGCACGTTCCACCATCGAGAGCCGTTCGGGCACCAACAGGGGCGGCACACGTCGCCAAGCGCGTCGAGCCACCACCGAGAGCGGAAACCGGAACAACGCCGGACCGTTAACCGGCAGAGAGAGTTTTGTCAGCCACGGGCGTTCGACGATGCCTGCCTTTTCCATGGCGTTCTCCACGGCTCGCCATCCTTTTCCGCCTGATTTGGACTTGACCAACCACGAAGGGTTCACTGAGGAATCCACCACATAACCAGCGTTGGCCAGAACCGAAGCCATCCAAGGTGCGATGTAGCCGTTTGGAGCACGGAAATAAGGCCTGAACGCTTCTCCAGCGTGTGCCTTCAATGCCGCCGTTGAACGTTCAAGCATGGCTTGAAACCCATCAACGTCCTTGCCCCATGCCGACCACGAGCGATGCGTGTGACCGTGGCAACCCACGGTGAGTTGCCGTGGAAAGCGCTCCAAGGCTTCGGAAAGCAATTCGGGAAACTCATCTTCTTCAAGCAGGTCGCTGATAACGAACACGGTCACTGCGCCACCGTGGCCTTCCATCCATTCCAGAAAACCGTTCCAGCCGTCAATGAACGGTCTCGAAAGACGTGTTTTAGGTCCATCGAACGGTGCTTTGCTCCGAGTGGGGTGTCCTTGATGGGTGGGGAGGTGCCGGAGGTCGTCGGTGTCCAATGTCATCCACGTTGGCATCTCAGGCCACCGGCCCCAAATCAACCATGTGCAAGCAATGAGGAACGGTCCGTTGGTTAAATTCAATTCCAATGAATTCAGGAAGACGCTCACCAGACCATCGCAAGCATATGGCGGAAGCCGTGGCTAAACCGGCTCCGTTGTGTGGGTGGACGGCGATTTCAACCACCGTTGATGTTGAACGTTCGCTTAGCCATGAAAAGATGGCATCAACGCATCGTGAGGCAATGGCCTTCCGTCGATGGTTCCGTCGGACCCAGTAACCCAGATTGAAGTTGGAATGAAGGGATTGCAATTCATCTCCCAACCCCACTAAACCGATGAATTCATCCGAATCGATGGAATGCACGGACCAAAAGTGCAGTTTATCCGTGCCGTCCTGTGCTTCAATATCGTACAGCATATCACGGAGTTGGCGTCGCACATCGTCGTTTGGGTCGAGCCAGGGAAGAGCAGTTTGAGCGGCTTCTGAATCCTCCTGATACGCTTCAAACATTGCAACAAGAACGCCGTGGGTTGCTGGGCGCAACACCACCCGATCGTCAACCCGGAGCTCAGGCGTTTGAACCATCACCGTTCCCTCACACCAAGAGTTGAGCCCGGGCTTGTTGAACATGTGGGTCGTTTGGATAGACAAACGCTGCCATGTCAAGCGTCCATTTCATGTGTTCTTGTCGGCCAAGGTGCTGCATAAGCACAGAGACGTGGAGGAGCATGTCAAGGTTCATGTCGAGGTGGGGGCCGAGGCCGTCAAGCGTGTTTGCTGCGGCCTCCATGTGGCCTTGTTTGATGTGCTCCATGGCGCTGACCACTTCTTGGTAGACCTTCGTTGGTGCCCAAGGTTCACCCTTCGGCCAAGGCCAAATGCGATGTTCACTGGCCGGGGTCGTTTGCGTTTCATCCACTGGCTCTGCAACGGCCGGGGCAGGGGCCTCGGCCTCGTCTTCGGGCAACTCTGGAACGGTTGGCGTTGATACGGGTGATGGTGCAGGAATTGCCACCGTGTTTGGATGCGTCTCAGCGACGTTGTCCTCTCCGGGCAACTCAGGAAGTTCTGGCGCTTCAGTCCCCGCGGCTTGTGCTAGACTTGCCACCTCCGCGGGAGGGTCGTCGGGCAAGTCTGGCAGGTCGGGAACGGCGCTGGGCGCAGGACCGACTTCACCCAGTAAATCGTCATCCTTGGGCACTTCAACGGTGGGTGAATACAACCCGCCTCGACCGGTGTGGACCGGCTCAGCGACTTCATCCAACGGGTCCGTGGTGGCCAAATCGAATTCAATGTACTTCTTGGGGGCATCATCAGCGGTTAACTCGACTTCGTCGGGTTCAGAGGATTCGACCGTGGACGATAGGGTCGGGCCTTCGCTGCCAATAAAGTCAAACGAATCTGGAACGGGCGCACCGTCGTTGTCTTCCTTTGGCTGCGAAACGGCGTACTGGTCCACTTCGACCATGACGTCGTCCATTGAGAGAACGGCCTCAACAACAGGCCCCTCGTCTTCATCCTCTTCGTTTTCTCCGAGCAGGAGACTCATGATTTCGTCGTTGGTTGAGGACGGATCGGCCATTGGTTGCTCACGGGCCGAGACGTTGAGAGAGTAGTAACATTGCTGGCATTGTTCCGACCCAAGCGGGTTGTTGATGCCGCAGTAGGGACAAACGATGCCGACATCGTCGCCCCCCTTTTTTTTGCGACTGAACATAAACTCGCCCAGTTGCCGGCGGTAGAATCTCGGTTTAAGACTGAGGGTTTCTCGCTCGCGAAACGCTTCAATCTTTACGCATACCATGATGAAGGGTCAGGCGTTGGTGAGCGCATGGCGCGCAAGGGGTCAGTCAAGCGCATGAACAGCGCCAGCGAGCCTGAGCTTCCTGCGCTGAAGGGTGAGCCAGCGCCGGACCGGTGGCGACGCAGCCAAGACCATTTTACCACCATGACCGAACTTATCCGGCAGGAACTTGACGACGAAACTCAACTCGTGGAAGAACGCTGGAAAACATGGTCAAAGCAACGGCTTCTGACGGCTGGTGTATCGTTGTTCGACCTCAAAGCACGCACACAGGGGCGCTTCTTTGGCGAGGACATCGTGGTGTTTGAGGCACAGGACAGGGGACGCCTCCCCGACCACCGTTTCTCTCACGGGGACATCGTTTTGATTTCACGATCGCGACCCTGGGGGGAAAAGGTCGTTGAAGGCGTGGTGCTTGACCGCGGCCCCACTCGGTTGCGGGTCGTGGTCGGCGAGCGCCCTCGCGACGTGCGGAAGGGGGGATGGCGCCTTGACCGGGGGGCTAACCGAGTCGCTCACGATCGCATGCATCAGGCCCTTACCGCCTTTCATTCAACCGAAGGCGATGGCGGGACGGTGCTCCGGGAACTTCTCTTGGGCAACGTGCTTGACATCAATCAAAGCGCTGAACTCACGCCCGACATCCGTGGGAAACGTCAACTGCGAGGGCCGCGGCCTTCGCCTTCAAACCTCAACGCTTCGCAGCAAGCCGCCATTGAATCGGCCCTTTCTCGCCGTTTGACCCTTATTCAGGGTCCGCCGGGAACCGGAAAGACCACCACGGCCACCCACCTTCTGCACCATTTCGCTCAGCAAGGAAGCGGTCCGTTGTTGGCCACCGCCGAATCCAACGTGGCGGTTGATAACCTGCTCGAAGGCCTCCTTGATTTGGGAGTCAAAGCCCTGCGCATCGGCCGACCCGTAAAGGTACGAGAACACCTCCGCTCGGCGACCCTCGACGCGGTGCTTGAAAACCACCCGATGCAGGAGGAGTTGGCCTTTCTCCAAGATGAGCAGCGCGAACTGCGCAGAGCCCTCCCTTCGCTCAAAGGCAAGGAAAAAGGGCTAATGCATCGCGACATCAACGTCAATCAGAAAGAGATTCGGCGCATGGAAAACGTGATGACGGCCAGCGTTCTTGATGAGGCCGAGGTGATTTGTGCAACCACCATCGGTTGCGGTCATCGTTTGTTGGAGTCCAGAAAGTTCCCCATTGTTCTGATGGACGAAGCAACGCAAGCAACCGAACCCAGCGCTTTGGTTCCCATCGTGAAGGGATGCCGTCAATTGGTGCTGGTGGGCGATCACCAACAACTTCCCCCAACGGTTCTCAGTCGCCGAGCGGAGCAAGGGGGCCTCAACCGTTCGCTGTTCGACCGACTTATCGCTTGTGGATTGCATTCCAATCTGTTGACCACGCAATACCGAATGCACCCTATTCTGCGAGAATTTCCAAGCGCACGGTTCTATGAAAACCGCCTTGAAGATGGATGTACGGCAGCCCAACGCCCTCCCCCCGCAGGATTTCTATGGCCCGATTGGGACCGCCCGATGGCCTTTGTTCCCATCGAGGGTGTTGAAGAGACCGACGAGGAGGGGAAAAGCCGGTCCAATCGCGACGAGGCGGCGAAGGTGCTTGGTGTGGTCGACGACCTCCTGGCCATTGGGGACCTTCAGCCGCACGACATTGGTGTCATTTCTCCATACAACGGTCAAGTGCGGGAATTGGCGCGGTTGTTCGACATGGCCGGTGGCCGGGAACCGGGCCAGCCCTATGCAGGTCTCGAAATCAAGAGCGTTGATGGATACCAAGGTCGGGAAAAGGAAGTGATTGTGTTTTCAACCGTTCGAGCCAACGACCGCGGCGAGGTAGGATTCCTTGCTGATTACCGCCGATTAAACGTCGCCATCACCCGTGCGAAACGCGGGCTTATCTTGCTCGGTCATCCAACGACCCTTCGCCACGACGGGACCTGGAGATCGTACTTGGATTGGGTCGATGAACACCAGTTGTTCGCATGGCACGTGACTCACAGCTCTTGATGGGCGCGACGCGCCATTTGACAAAGGAGAACCCGTGCCAAGACCATGGCCGAAGAACCGGTAACCATTGTCAAAGGCGGCACAATGGCGCAGACCATCCTTGCCTCAGCCCCTGAAGGGATGCTCATCGCTCCTTCTTGGAAGCGTGTGCTTGCGTTCATGCTGGACGTCATGCTCATCACCATCGTGCTCGGGTTTTTTACCAATTTCCGTTTGCTTGAAGGTCTTTACAGCATTGATTTACTCACCGCAGGAGGCAGTTATACAGCCGAGTTTTTCATGAACTGGTTCGTGTTTGGAGCAGCCTTCTATCTGTACTTCAAGTACACAGGACAAACCCTCGGGCGTTCCCTTGGGCAGCGCGGCTTTCGCATCGCACTCGTGCACGACAACGGCACCATGCTCGATAAGCACCATTGGGGGCCACGAGCGGCGGCCAAAATGATCTACATCATCCCCTTCATTGGGTGGCTCTGGTTTGGTCTTCGAGATACGTTCAGCGCCGGTTCCACCGCATCAGAGTACCGTACGGCGGTTGATGTCAAACACCATACCGTTGCCGCCGTGGACTGGTCGCTTCCCTCTGAAACCCGACTACGATTGCGCTGAAGCCAACTCAATGGGGCAAGCCATTGAAGTAATGCCACCGGTCAGTCGGGACCGGTGAGCCAAGGTGAGTGACGACCACAGCGCCCGTGCGGGTTCCTTGAACGCGCATCTTACCTCCGTTGCGATGGAGATTGACGACGATGACGAAGACGTCATTCACGTCGTCATTGACGTCGTTAATGAATCGTCCATTCCCATCGGTGGACTCCAAGCTGCCTTGGTGGATTCAGGTGGCCAGCGGCATGAAGCGGTCGAAGGCATCAGTTCCATCGGACCAGGGCTAACCCGTCAATTCAAGTTTGAAGCGCGCATTCAATCCGGCACTTGGTCGTTTGAATTCAACGGCGGAGGACAGTCGATGAACCTCGGACCCTACGAAGCCGATTTTGAATTTCAAGCAGAGAAGGGCCGTGTTCTTGGAAACGCCATTGGGTCCGGTCTTTTCAGCGGTGCGTTTGACACCCATTTGGATGATTTCGGAACCACGGACGAGCGGGGCATCATTGACGCCGAATCAATCGTTATGACCACCTACGTCGGTGAGAATGTCGAAGGTGGCGGCACCAAGGTCATTCGAGGCGATTCGGCAGAAGAGGAAGAAGACGGGCCCAGAAGACCTCCGTGGGAATCCGCCTCACCAGATCCAGCCCCTCTGACGCCCCTGAACGCTCCACCAATCCCAGAGCCCGTTTCCTCTCCGCCAACCACCGATCCTTTGCTGTCCGCGTTGACGCCACGTCCAACCTCCGCCCCGCCCGAGGCAACGGCTGAGACAGAACCCTCCTCTCCCCCAACAACGGCGTCCACGCCCCCCGCTCTTCCTTCAACACCGGCAAAGGCCCCCTCGAAGGCTCCGCCCTCTGGCCCTCCTTCTGGCCCCCCAAGCGGCCCACCTTCGGGCCCACCGTCAGGTCCTCCAAGCGGTCCACCTTCGGGCCCACCGTCAGGTCCCCCAAGCGGCCCACCCTCGGGCCCACCGTCAGGTCCTCCAAGCGGCCCACCCTCGGGTCCACCGTCAGGTCCTCCAAGCGGCCCCCCCTCGGGCCCACCATCAGGCTCTCCCAAAGGACCGCCTTCTCGCCCCCCTGAGTTGTGAGTGTTGACCATGTCTGAAGGATTTGCAATGGAGCTGTGCGGCACACAAGGGGCGTATCAAATCGTTCCCGAGGACGTGACCTCCATCGAACTTGACACCGTTGGAATCGCCATCGAATCCGCTGGATTTGAGGTTGGCGTTCGGTCTCGCCTCTGCTGGACGTTCTTTGGTCGGTGCGAAATGACACTTTATCCAAGTGGGAAGTTGATGGTTCGAACCGAAGACAAGGATTTGGCAGCAGAAGTTGCCCACCAACACGTGACAGAATGGGTCAAGGCGTGAGGGCCGGCCATGATTTCTCCACGGCTTCTTGAACACGTGAAAAACGGCGGCATCGTGGCTTACCCCACGAGCACCCTTCCGGGTTTAGCGTGCCTTCCAGAAACCCGCTCTTTGGATGCGTTGTTTGACCTCAAACAGCGATCTTCAGACAAACCGGTCAGTCTGGGCGTGCTCTCGCTCGACCAAGCTACGGAGTTGGTCAACGTCCCTGAAAAAGTTCGGCGTCTCGAAGCGGCCTTTGCCAAAGGAGGGTTCACGTTCATCCTCGACGCGGTGACCACGTTGGATGCTCGGTTGGGCGGACGTCGCGTCGCTGTTCGTTGCTTAGCTCACCCGGTGGCTCGGTCGCTGGTCGAAGCATTGGGCCCCATCACGGCGACCAGCGCCAATGAATCCGGTGAGGCTCCAGCCCCAACCGCTGAAGAAGCAGGGGCTTTGCTCGGTCTCCCTGAACACGCCATTCTCCACGGCGTTTGCCCTGGAGGGATTGGCAGCACCATCCTCAATGTCGTCGAGGGAAAGGATGGGGTGGAGGTAACTGTTATGAGAGAGGGCATTGTACCTAGACATAGCGTGGTTCAATGGTGGAAGAATCCAACCTGAAGTATTGGCGGGATGCGGGCCATGTTGCTCGACGGACCCTTGAAGCCATGAAGGACGAACTTCAGCCCGGAAAGTCATTCCATGAAATCATCGAATCCGCTGAGCGATTCATTCACCGCCACGGCGGAAAACCTGCTTTTCCCGGAACCATCGCCGTGAACGATTTGGCCGCCCACCTCACGACCAACCACAACGTGGAGGCCTTGGACGGATGGGACGGCGACATGGTGCTGCAGAAAGGAGACTGTGTGAAAATTGACTTTGGCGTTCACATCAAAGGTCACATCGGCGACAACGCTCTGACGTTGGAAATTGGCAACAGCAACCAGCACACCGAACAAATCAAAGCGGCAAAAGAAGCCCGTGATGCGGCCATTGAGATGCTCCATCCAGGAACGCCATGGCACAAAGTTGGGCAGGCCGCCGCACAACCCTCCCTCGATGCAGGCTTCCAACCCATCCGTAACCTCTGCGGTCACCAACTCAAGCCCTGGGAGTTGCATGCTGGCGTGTCCGTCCCATCCTATGCGTGCGGAAAGGAAAACCGAGGCTTCTCCGGTGTTGTGGAAGAAGGTGGCGTTTACGCCGTTGAGCCGTTTAACACCACGGGCGAATCGGGGATGATCGAGAACATCGGGCGTTCCAACTCATCCAACATCTACCGCGTGACTGGCCTCACGACCTCCCGCAAGGCACGTGCAAAAAATCAACTCAAGCCCCTGGGGGCCCAAATGGCCCGTAATCTCGAAGAACGCTATTCTACGCTTCCGTTTGCTGAACGATGGGCGTTTCCCATGCTGAAGAAGCCTTTCCCCGAGGCAGATGAAGCCAGTTTGCAAAGCAAATGGAATGCGCTGGTCAAGAAACTCATCAGCATCCGTTTCTTGGAAACCTATCACGTGCTTCGATGCAAAGACGGTGGCAACATTGCACAATTTGAACACACGGTGCACGTAACTCCGGGTGGCCCAGAAATCCTTACCGTGGAGTAAAGGGTGTTTTCCCCCTCAAAAACGCATATAAACTGGTTTCAACTACGGTTTCATGAACAGGGCTGTTGAAGTTCTCGTTGAGTGCATCCCATCCCCTCTCGTTTTCTCTCACCCTGTTCACCTCTTTCTCGACCACAGCGAAAGCCATGTTCGGTAATTTTTTCGTCATTTTGGTATTTACAAACCGAATGTACCACTCGTTGGCGCGTTCAAGACCAAAATGTAACATGCCTTTTTTCGCCTGAAAAACGCCGTTTCCCGCGCGTAGCCGAGGATAATTGGCGGATGGGTTTAATATGAGGATGGTCATAGCGAAGGGTACCCCTAATGGGGAAAGGAGGACAAAAATATGAAAAACGAAAACCGAAACGAAGAGGCTGTCAGCCCAGTTATCGCTACCATCTTGATGGTTGCAATCACTGTTGTGCTGGCTGGTGTGCTGTACGTGTGGGCTAGCTCCCTCGCAGAAGGCAACACTGACGGAAACCTTGCCCTATACGCCATGAGCGGAAAGGACGCACAGGGAACCCCAGGTGCAGACACTGCTGACAACCTCATCATGTTGACCATGGACCAAGGCGGCGACATCAACTGGGCCGCAGTCTCCGTGAAGCTCGCCATTGACGGCGCAGCCCCAGTTACCTGCGACAACCCTGGCGTTGACGGCACCTCAGTGTGCAGTCTCGTCGAGTTTGGTAACACGGACGACCAAGTTTGGTCTGTTGGTGACGGTGTGACCGTCGTCGAGAACAGCCAGGATCTCTGCTCCAGCAGCTGTTCCATCGACGTCACCATCACGGACACCCGTGAAGGTAAGGTCATCGACACCACCAACGGCGTCGTTGCTGAATGAGATTTTCGCCCTTGATTTCTTATGAGGCGGGTGCTTCGCCTGTCCCATGGGCGAAGGTGAAACGGTCCCCGTGCTGCTCAAAGAGGACGGTGCGCCGTTCAAAACCGCTGTTCTGATTCCAACCATCAACAACGCCGGAGAACTCGAAATCGTGCTCGAACGCCTCAGCAAACAGACCTACCCTCACTTTGAGATCGTCATTGCCGATTCCAAGTCAAAAGACAACACCAAAGCCGTCTGCGAGAAGTATGGCGCGACATGGATTGACGACCCTTCACGAAACCGGGCAGACGCCTGTAATTTTGCTCTCGGACAAATGGACCACGACCTCGTGT
>CAXHCG010000021.1:0-16455 GCA_964014905.1 uncultured Candidatus Poseidoniales archaeon
ATCGAACGGCCGCAGCGTGGTACCTTTGGCGTATCCTGGACCCAGTTCCAGTAGAATATTGATTCAGCGAAGGTTTGACATGCACCATGTTCGTGGTGAATTCATGGCCGGAGACCCGCTTTCACCTCGGAGCCCACCAAAGTCCATCGCTGAACGCTTGGGTTCAACAGGGAGCCGAATTGCTGAACTCTCGAAACAGGCAACGCAAGCCACAAAAGAAGCCATGGGCAAAGTCGCCGACGCCAGCAAAGAAGCCGCTGCCAAAACGAGCAAGGCCGTATCGGACGCCAAAGAAGCACGCCGTGAAAAGAAGGACGAACAGCTCACCAAGAAGATCGAAGACACGCGAGCAGAACTCAAGGACGATGGGCATATTACGCTGGCTCCTGCCATGATCACCCTGCCTGAGTTCGAAGAGGAACGCATGGCCTTGATGGCCGAAGAGCACAACATACTGGTGGAACTTGTGAACCACATGCATGCTCTTTCAAACCGTGTTGACAAACTTGAACAAACCTACCGTGCGCTAGCCATTGAAGAAAAAGCCAACCGGAATGTTGACGCTAAAACCGCGGAAAACGACCAATCACAAGCACCGGTGGCCACTTCAAAAGGAATGACGTCGGCCTTGAGTTTGCTTGGTGCTTCGTTGGTTTGGGTGGTCTTGCTCACGGGCATGGACAGGTACCTCGCCTCGAACGAAATCGTGTTGTTCTCAAGTTATCCGGCAGAAATCCCTCTGTGGGGCGTTGGCGCAGGCTCATGGGTTATGTTTGTCCTCCACCAAATTGGAAAAACCGCTCCCTTTCTACGGGTTTCAAAACCCATGCTTGTCCAAACAGGACTCGCCGTTGGCATCACCACCGTGATGGCCCTGTTGCTCTCGGACAACACGATTTCAACCATGTCAAGTGTTTGGACATGGGGTACCGCCATCGCCGTGGCGGTGTTGGTTTCCTCAAGTTTGGTGGCCAACGCCTGGCGGACGACCCGGGACGCCCTTTCGCCCAACGAAGAGATTGAAATCATCGATTGACGGCTTCAACGTCTTTGAACAAGTCTCGCGTGATGTTTTTCTGATGGGACTCAAGTGTGCCCCCACCGATTTCCAAGAGTTTGGCGTCCCTCCAAAGGCGCTCAACATGGTATTCTCCGACATAGCCGTAGCCGCCCATCACTTGCATGGCGGCATCTGCAATTTCTTTGGCGGCCGTGGTGGCGAAAAGCTTCACGCCATCGGAGTCCAGCCTTTGCCCTGCCGTTCCCATCGTGAGGTTGTTAGCCGTATCGTAGATGTAGGCTCGCATGGCACGGTACTTTGCCCAGCTCTCACCGATGTATCGCTGAATTTGACCAAAGTCCCGAATGGGTGAGCCAAACGCTGTCCTGTCGGTAGCGTAGCGATTCATTTCGTCCAAAGCCCGGCGGCCGATTCCAAGCGCCATGGCGGCAAGCGTGAGCCGTTCCAGTTCGAGGTTCCCCATCATGTGAATCAGTGATTCCCCCACACCGCCAACGAGGTTCGCTGCGGGAACGAGGCAGTCATCGAACACCAATTCCGCTGTGTTTGAAGCCCTCATGCCCGTTTTATCGTAGATTTTCTGGCCCACACTGTATCCTGGCATGCCCGCTTCAACAAGGAACGTCGACATTTGCACACGCCCACGCTCGTCTTGGCCGGTTTTGGCATACACCCAAACAACGTCTGCTGGCGTACCGTCCTCGTCGATGCATCCGTTTGTGATCCACATCTTCCGTCCGTTAAGGACCCAAACACCGTCCTCTCGTTGGACGGCCGACGTTGAGAGGCCGAGAACGTCCGTACCTGCATCAGGCTCCGACATCGCCATGGCTCCAATCCATTCACCAGAGCATACCTTTGGCAAGATTCGTTGCTTCTGTTCATCGGTTCCGTTGTAGGCGAGGTTGTTTACAAAAAGCATTGAGTGAGCCAAGTAAGCAAGAGCAAACCCAGGGTCGGAAGCCGACAATTCTTCATGAACGATGGTGCAAGCCACGGCGTCCAATCCCGCACCGCCGTATTCTTCGGGTGCACTGATTCCAAGAAGCCCAAGTTCGCCCATGCTGCGGAGCAGTTCGTGGTTAAATTTCTCGTGGCGGTCGTGTTCGAGCGCTTGCGGTTCGACGTGCTCTTGCGTCCACTCCCGCACCATTTCTCGCAGCATCAAGTGCTCTTCGCTTGGGTTGGCGATGTCCATCGTGGTCATGCTACGCCGTCTCCACGGTGGCTTTTGACCTTTGGCGCCCGACCGATAACCGGCGAGCAATCACTCCTCTTCGGTTCCCTCGTCGCCCAGCATTTCCTTTCGGAATGCACGGTAATCTTCTTCTTTTTCAAATTCAATTGGAAGAACAATTCGGTCCCCACAATCTTGGCATTCGTATTGCTGACCAACCATGAACCCCATGTAGGGGTAAACCCGAATCGAATAGCAGGATGGACACACTCGAAACGACACGATCATCCGCCCCCTTGTCACTCTTCTTCCTGCAGTGCTTGGCGAAGTTCTGCGAGATCGATGCGGTGGTCTTCATTGGCGTCGAGGGCCTTGATGATCTGTGATATTTGTCCAGGCGACAAGACATCTCCAAGCATGTCTCGAATGCCGTGGTGGAGTTCTGGACCGTTGATGTTCCCATCGCTGTCTGCATCAAACTTCCCAAACATGTCGTCGACCGACATTCCCTTTTCGCCAAGGGCCTTTCGTAGGTTGCTCAGGGCCTCATCCGCCGTCCATGCATCGTTGCTCATGGTTGGTCACGAGGCGTCGGCGCCCTAAATCGTTTGCATCCTTTTGCAAGGGACAATGGAGGTTGAAGGATTGTTTGAGGAGGTTGCCATGACCGCCTGCAACCTGCTTGCTCTCCTGCATTCGCCGATTCTTTTTGTAGCCTTGACCTGCATAAGTTCATGATGGAGGGAACTATGCGCCCAAAAGGGACACCCATGGCTAAGGAGTACATCGCACGTGACCCACGCACTGGAAAACCGATTCAGGTTGCCCAATCCGTGACGCTGGATGCCTCCTACGAACCCATCAAAGGGCCTTGGATGGCCCTTCATCCCGATGACATCATGTCCCTCGCAGAAGGCTCACTCTCCGAACGTACGGTTCGCTGGATGAACGACACCTTGACCATGGCCCGAAAAGACGGCATACGAGGATTGGGTCATGTTCCCAAGCACATGATCGGTCCGGCTCACAGCCTCTTGTTGTTGGCCTTTGAGGACGACGACCCAGCGATTCGAATCGCTGCCCTCGATGTGCTCCCCGAGTTTGCAGTACGCCGTTCCAATGAATTGTTCGACTGGTTGTCCGTTTTGCTTGATGATGCTCATCAAGGAGTCCAGAAAGCCGCAAGTGCTGCCCTGTGCCGAGCGGCGCCGACCTTCCCGTCAGGTGTTCGATCTTCGCTTGAAAATGAATTGCGCTCGGCGGACAAAGACCGCAGCCAAGCCGCATGGAAAGGGTTGGAGGCACTCACGAAGACGTGGCCCGATGTCGTGGCCGACCATGTGGATTCACTGCTTCTGGAACAGGATGCAGATCTTCGCCGGCGCGCTGCAAAGATGATCAACGCCATTGTTTCCCGAAAAACGTCCGTGGTTTGGGACTTGGTCTCTTGGGCCCTCAACGACGAGGACGCTCAAGTTCGCCGAACCGTTGCTAAATCGCTGCCACGTCTGGCAAAACAAGACGTTCGCATGGGGACCATGTTTGCCGAACGTGCCATTGGAGATGCGGATCCTGATGTGCGTCTTTCCGCCATCAAAACCATCCAAAAACTCAACAGCGGCCACGGTCGAGCACGGGATTTGATTCTCTCAGGGGCTCGGTCGCTGGATGTGCGAGTTCGACGAGCCTGCATTGACTTGCTACCAAAACTCATGGACGAAGACGAACTTCGGTCCCTGGTTGATGATCTGCTCAAGACTGAAAACGACGAAAAGCTCGTTCAGAAACTCATGCAATACCGATTTGATGCCATGCTTGAAGGGACTGAAGCGGAAAAGAACGCTGCCCTCTCTCCGGCCTTGGCGGTGCCCGACATCGACAAGGAAGTGCTTTTGGCGCAGGGGAAGCGAATCGGAATGAGCCCCAGCGAACCAACCCGTGCTGAAACGGCAGAAGAGCCACAAGCGACCCCAACGCCAAGCGAACCAAAGCCCCCACTGCTCCGCCGCCCCACCCAGGATGAGGTGATGGGTTATCACGACGACGAAGATGACGAATTCATGGATGGCGACGACATGCCCTACATGTGAAGTCGGCTGACAAGTGCAACAGCGTTAAGAACAGGTTGGCAGTCGGCAAGTCGCTGAAGAGGTGGAGAAGATGGACGACGAGCGACCATTCGACGACAAAGCACTCCAATTTGACCGACTGTGGGACGGCGTCACACCCAAGGGTATGAACCGAACCAAGTCCTTGAAATTCCGTCAATACATCCTTGAGCATGTTCGACAAATGCGCCGACCACTTAACCGCGAGAACGCTCGACGGTACTGGATGGGCGAGCTCCAGAAAGAAATCGCAGACCGCGACAACTTCTGAAACCTGTGGAGGTCGCCTCGTCTCGGCGACCAATGAACAACCCTGAGACGACCGGTGAGACCAATGTTCACAACAACACGCTTTGATTCTTGGAACCTCCCAGAAACGATTCAAAACGGCCTATCGGCCTTGGGCTGGGAATTTGCCACTCAGGTACAACGGGACACCGTCCCCCTTGCACGGCAGGGTACCGACGTCATCGGCCAAGCACGCACAGGATCGGGTAAAACGGCCGCATTCGGACTGCCCATCCTCGAACGATGTGAACCAACAGGTGCCCTCCAAGCCTTGGTTCTCACGCCCACACGCGAACTCGCCAACCAGGTCGCTGAGGAATTCCAACTCCTTCAGGGCGATGCTGGGCTCACCATCCTGACCGTCTACGGTGGAACCGACCTTGAGAAGCAAGCCAAAACGCTCGGAAAGGGCGTCGATGTCATCGTTGGTACACCCGGCCGTGTCATGGACATGAGCGAGCGAGGACACATCGATCTTGGCGCCCCGAACATCCTCTGCTTGGACGAAGCCGACCGCATGCTTGACATGGGTTTCTTCCCCGACATCATGTGGATTGTTGAACGCATGACTGGCCGTCAACAAACGCTTCTTTTCTCAGCCACGTTCCCGCAGGAGATCATTGATGCCGCTCATGAATTCATGAACGACCCTGATTTTGTTCTAACAAATGCAGAGGAACTGGACGTCCCTCCCATTGACCTCTATTCAGTGCGTATCGGACGAGCGAACAAGTTGTGGGTTCTTGGTCGCCTGCTGGCCCGCATGGAAGACGATGACCAAACCATCATTTTCTGCAACACCAAACGAATGGTGGACTTGGCCGTTGAACGATTAAAGAAGCACCGTTTTGACGTCGCCGGACTTCACGGAGACCTCAATCAAAATCAGCGAGAGCGCATCCTCAATTCGTTCAAGGAAGGCGACGTAAAAACCATCATCGCCACGGACGTTGCTGCCCGTGGAATTGACGTTGACGGCATCACGTTGGTCATCAATTATGACATCCCAAACGACCTCGATTCCTTCATCCACCGGATTGGGCGAACGGGTCGCATTGGACGGACTGGCGAAGCGTGGAGTCTTGTCTCAAGGGACGACGAGCCCCAACTTTCCAAAATCATGGCCACCTACGGGCTTGAGATTCAACCGAGCGAAGCACCCGAACTTCCTGAGGGAGTTGACCGGGACCCCGTTCGCCGCCAAGAGGACTTTGGCGAAACAGCCGACGTGTTTGGATACGTCACCGTAAAACTCTCACTTCACCCTGAACAGGCTGGCTCACGGCTTGCGGTCGCTAACTGGTTCGTTGAGCAACTCCGGTGCGACGAACTCGCCATTGGAACCATTCGTTTCGACGACGACTCGACCTATGTCAGCATGCACAGCAGCAAAATTGGAACAGCGATGAAGGCCATGGAGAAGCGCCCCTACAACGGCCAGAACCTCACGGCTGTCATCGTCGAGTGATCACTCTTCTTCGCCCCGACGCCTCCAAGAGCCCGATTTCTTGGCCCGATGGTTCGTTTTGTTGCCGTTCTCGTCGCTTTTTGATGTGTTGTGCGGCCTTGGCGGCCAGCTTCCATCTTCGAGCGGACGCTCAACCGTGACCAGCGTGCCAACTCCAAGCACAATGCCCAACGCTGAAAGCGACCAAGCGTACCCGATGGCGTCATCCCAGCGTTGTTGAGCATCACCGCATTCGGATGAAAGCTGGCTCGAGAACTCGCAAAAAGCAAGGGTGTCTCGAGCATCAATGGCCTCTTGATTGGTCGAGATGTTGGTCATGGCCAACACGAAGAGCAACAACGCAGCACCGAGCAAGGCTTTGTGTTTGGTGTCCCATGTTCGTCGGCGTTGAAATCGCCAAGGAGAAGTATCCTCTTTCGTCGCTGCAAGTGTTCTGGCAGGACCACCATAGCGCAGAAACCAAACCAGCCACATGCACACAAGCACGACCAGGAAGCCCCAGGTGTAGACCGTTTCATGGAATTGCCACATCGGGGTCAAGCAAGCCTGTACGTCGGGCGTTTCGAGGCAGGAGTTGACAGCGATGGGATAGAACACAACCAGACGCAGGATGTTCAGCACGTACACAATCCCACACATCACGCCAACGGCCTTGAGCTTGTCTCGTTGTGGAACGCCATCCGTCATCATGACCAGTGTCGAAAGAAAAATCATCTCATGAACGCCGGCACATTCGTCTGAAACGTAGAGTCCAACGCTGTCGTAAGGACCCGGGAAATCAACGTGGAGCAGGTCAATTCGAGTCAGCCAGCCGTTGTGATGGCTGATAACAGCAGAGCCTTCGCCGTAAATGAGGTTTGTTAATTCGTTCCAAATCCATGCTTCAGTCACTTGAATCGGAGCGAGGGTATCGGAAGGCATGGTCAAAAACCAATAAAAGAGTTCGACCACGATTAACGCCATTGGGATTCGACCGTAGCGAAGGCCGAGTTCCCCGACCTCCTTCCAAGACATGTCCCCCTCGGGACGAGTCGTTTGGGTCGCCGCCATGGTTGCAGACCATGCTTGTTGTTGAAAAGTTCTCGCAAGCCCAACACCAAGGTTGGTTGTGTTGTCACCCCCGGAGCATGTGTTCAAAACGGTTCAGGGTTTGGCATTGACATGGCGGGGCAGGAGAGCCACTCCAACATCACACACCGTCTGGATGTCATCGGCTTCTTTTGCCCTGTCCCGGTCGCCAAAACACGGGAAGCGCTCGAGCACCTCAAGACCGGCAACGTGCTCGAGGTCCTCGCTGACGACCCAGAAACCCTCCACGACATGCCGTTGCTCATTGGGCGCAGCCCCCATCAGTTGATGCACGTGCAAGAGCATGAAGGTGAAATCAGATTTTTGATTGAGGTGATGGCATGAAAATGACTCGAAACGAAGTACCCAGCGTAGCCTTTTTACCGACCAACCGAGGAGATTTCAAAATCGAGGTCTTCCATGAAGAATCGACAGGATTTGACCACGTTGCCGTCACCCTCGGCGACATGGGTGGACCGGACCCCGTTCTGATCCGTGTTCACTCCGAATGCTTGACGGGGGATGTGTTCTCCAGCACTCGGTGTGACTGTGGCCCCCAACTTCACGCTGCGCTTGATGCCATCGTTGAACGGGGCTGGGGCGCCCTCTTGTACCTGCGACAGGAAGGTCGAGGCATTGGCTTGCACGCCAAAATCCAGGCCTACCATCTGCAAGACCAAGGCGCTGACACCCTTGATGCCAACCTGATGCTCGGACACCCCGCCGATGCCAGGGATTACGCTATCGCCGCCGAAATGCTGAGCGATCTTGGTGTGGAACAGGTCGAACTCATGACCAACAACCCAGAAAAAATTGCTCAACTCACTAAACACGGCATTGAGGTCGCGTTCAGAACACCCCTCATCGTTGGGGTTGGGTCCAACAACCGGGACTATCTCGCTACCAAAGGCGAGCGCATGGGGCATCACATCACCGACGACGACTTGTGAGCATCACCACGGTACACCGCGGGGAAACAACATGGGGCCGTGGCCGGGAATTGAACCCGGGCTGGCAGAACCACAATCTGCCGTGCTAACCCCTACACCACCACAGCCATGAGAGGTAGAAGCGCCTCATGGGCTTGGTATTTCAAACATGCGCCAGGGATGAGGAAAAAGTTCATCCTGTTCGCTACAGGTAACCCTTTGTTTCAAGAAGTGCTAAGCCCTGCAATCTAACATGCGACCATCGTCCAAGGCGCTCGCCCTTGTCTGGATTCTGCTCATTCTATCCGTCTCGCCTTGCCTTTCGGGTGCCCAGGGCCGAAGCGTGCACAGCACGAACCCGGTGGATCTCTTTCCGCAAGGCGAGTTGGCAGACGAAAACGCCTGGACGGTCGGAGCAGAGACGTCCTTCACCCAAGAGGCGGCAACCCACACCGATACCATGGTGGCCGACCAACGCCTGACCATGATTCACACCCGCCCAATCCATTTGGACACGATGACCGTTTGGTCTTCCGCTTCGCCCACCGATTCCAACTATTCCACGGGCGCTCCGGACGGGGCCAGCACGTGGTCAACAGGACCCGAAATCGAACTGACCGACTTTGACATCAGCGGTCTTTCCGGATACCAAATGCAGGAAGTCCACATGCTGGGTGTGTTCCAAATCCCGGAGGCCTTGTCCGAGGACACCGTCCGAATCTCAGTTGAGCACGGAAATGGTTTTGATCTGCTCAAAACCTTCGCTCACACCCAAGGCAACGTGGATTACATCAACAATTCAGCCTTCAAGTTGAACATCACCGACTTGATGGATTGGACATGGAGCGACATTCGTGAGATGGTGTTCACCCTCGACTACGTCTCGGTAGGGGGTGTTGACGACTCAAGGTTAGTCGTTGATGCTGTTGGCCTCGACATCACCGTTCAAACTCCGTGGTACGGTGGGGAAGTCGGGTTTGCAAGCTCCGAATTTTCAGGGCACAGCCTTCCTGTCATTGGCCTTGATTTGGATGACGGGGAAACCGAAAATTTGGCGTTGGATACCTGTGGGCTAAAGCCAACGCTTGCGGGGACCTCAGGGCACTGGACAAGCGCTGCGTTTACGCACCCCCCCGAACAGCTTCTCGGACGCATTCACCACACACTGGCAGACGACGGTTCAGGAAACACCACCGTTTCGGTCGCCGTTTCCCAAGACGGTGTCGTCTTCGGAGATTTTGTTGTGCTCCAAGCCAACACGCTCTTGCCTCAGGGCCAGCACTACAAAGCCAACATAAGCGTCTCTGAGGGTTGTCTATCGGCTGTTTGGGTTGATGTTAACGATCCGTCGCTTTCCCTATCGGGTCGGGTCTTCGGAACCAACGACGGCATCGATGCAGAGTATTCCCGGTGGTTGGTGTTTGTTGACGATGCATTGGTCTCAAACGAGCCCATGTCCCTTGGCACCTTCAACCACCAGTGGCCCATCGGCGCCTACATGCAACCAGGGTCCTCATCGTTCACCGTATCTCTCCGTGCATGGTTTACCTGGGACTCCGATGGAACCGCAAGCCACACGGCTCTGGAATTCACGGATCTTGCCGTTTCTGGTGGGTACGCCATCCAGTGGGATGAAGATCCGGTCTGCGAGGCCATTGGGGACCAAGTGCTGACCGAAGACAACGGTGGCCTCATTCTTCCATTCCTTAGCCGCTGCAGCGATGACCGAGCCACAAACGATGAACTGCAGGTTTTCTTCACCAACAGCGACGAAACACTGACGGCGGTTGACCTTGCAGAAGGCGATGTTCGCCTTCGTCTGCTTCCAGAAGCCAGCGGTCAATCGGTCATTGGCATCACGGTGGTGGACCCGGCAGGAAACACGTGGAGTCAAACGTTCACGCTGCTCGTTGAACCTGTCGACGATCCACCCGTCATCGCTGAGTTCCCTTCCATCATCCCGGTTGAACATGAAATCGTGACCGTGATCAACATGACATGGAGCGATGTCGACTCATCGATGCCGCTGACCGCTTCCACCAACCGGTCGTGGGCGAGCGTTGATTTGACGAGCAGCGTCCTGACGGTCACACCACCGGTGGTTGGTTTCCATACCGTTTTGGTCAGCGTATGCGACCAGACAAGTTGCTCAGAACGCGAGGTCGACCTCGAAGTGATGGCGCTTCCAGACCTTCTCGTTGAAGCGATGACCTTTGACAGCGATGAAATGCACCAAGGCGATGTCATTTCCATGCGCGTTCTTGTTCGAAATCAAGGCCAAGCAGAGGCCACCATGGTTTCGGTACGGTGCCAAACAGACCAGCAACTGATTGACGTCCAGACCGTTGCTATCATCCAACCTGGAGAACTCCAATCCGTCACCTGCGATTGGCAAGTACCGCTTGACGCGAGGGTCTTACGCTTCAGCGCAGTCGTCGACCGGGGGCTTGAGATACAAGAGGGGGATGAATCCAACAATGAGTTGGAACAATTGGTCGCAGTTCAAGAACTCAAGGTTGACAACGAGGATGAATCCGCCGGATTGCTGTCAGCGCAGAACGCTTGGATTGGCCTCGTCGCCCTTGCATTGGGGGGTATCGCCCTTCTGGTGTTCCTGATGCCTGCAAAGATCAAGAAAATTGAATGAGAACAATCAAGCCTCTCAAGGCGCGGTCGCACCCCCCGTGTCGGATAACGCGCACATTGCCCTCAAAGTTCATAACCGAATCGTGGAAGGGCCGCTTGCTTTGAGGTCGTGGGGACCGTTCAACTTCGGTTGACAGAGCAGGAGTGGGAACCATGTCTCAACTAAAAATCCGCATTGAAACGGACGAATACATCTACGAAGAATACATCGAAGCTTGACGGTCAAGACGAAGTTGGCCAGCGGCGAGGATAGACATCCGTGTCGATCAGCACCATGCTTGGCCGCGCTATTTCTCCGGATTCCATGGAGACAATCTCGTTTGAGTCTGCCTTGAGCTTAACGAAACCAACGGCTTCTTCCTTGAGCGAGGCAACCATCAATTCGGTCCCTTTCTTGAGACCTTTTGGAATCGAGATCACACCGGGAAGCAACAATGGAGCCCCGTAGGCCAACGCTGCCACAGCGCTGTCTTTGATTTGGCAACGGGGTACATCAACAAGCAACTTTTCGATGGGGTGAACAATCGCCATCAGGGCTTCCTCCTGCCCACATTCTTTCCAGAGCCAAACAGCATCGGCCAACTGGTCCATGGTCACGCAGTCATTGAGGTCGAACATTCCAGATTCTTCTCTTCGGAGTTCTTTGAGGGAAACGGGCGTGTTGAGCATCAATCCCATGTCTCGGGCCATGGTTCGTATGTAGGTTCCTGCATCGCAGGTGATGCGAGCGATGGCGTCGTTGCCTTGGACATCAAGCAGTTCGAAGGCATGGATGGTTCGCGTCCTCACTTGCACCTTCACCGCGGAGACTTCCGGTGGAACGTTGTAGATCCGTCCCGTCATCGATGCAATCGTGGTTTTCAGATCGTCCTCGTCTGGCATTGAACGGAAACGAAACACGGCGATGTAGGTCTTCTTGTGTTTGAGAATTTTATTGGTGATTTTCATGCATCGCCCGGCCATCAGTGGAAGAACGCCCGTTGCAAAGGGGTCCAAGGTCCCTCCATGCCCGAGCCGATCGAGACCGAGTAAATCTCGAGCCCATGCTGCAAGTTGGTGGGACGTCGGGCCGGCGGGTTTGTCCACGAGGATAAAGCCAGAAGCCAAGCGTTGCTCAAGTGTTCGCTCATCGGGGACGGTGCCAAATGCATCGTCCGTTTTCGGTGCTGCATCAAACACATGGACGCTCATTCTGCTTCCTCCAATATGAGGACGACATGGTCCAGTATTTGAGATGCATTGAGGACCGTGGCGTCCAGAACATGCGTATACGGTTCGGAATCTTCGGGCAAAAGGTCGTACAGCAACCTGAAACGCTCACCG
The DNA here is from genome assembly GCA_964014905.1 of uncultured Candidatus Poseidoniales archaeon. Lineage (GTDB taxonomy): Archaea > Thermoplasmatota > Poseidoniia > Poseidoniales > Poseidoniaceae > Poseidonia. Next base: position 12,029 of record CAXHCG010000021.1, read on the forward strand.
TCAACAGTGGAACGCTGGTTGTTCGCTTCAAGCGCTTCGGCGAGCGTCAAGCCCTCTCGTTCAGCAACCCGCCGAGCCCGCTCTTCGTCGCTTACATCAAGCCAGAGGCGCACGATGGGGAGTTCAAGTTTGTAAGCCCACCAACCCGCAAGCCGGGATTCAACGATGTCCGCTGAGTCATCACCCTGCATTCGTTGTTGGAGAAGTTCATCCAACGAGCGGTCGACGTCAAGCTCATTTTTGCAGAGTTCACCGAACTCACCGAGTGGCATACCACGGCGCTTGGCTTCCTCTCGAAAGACGTCACCTCCATTCAGGCAACTCCACCCAAAACGGTCCATTAAACCACGAACAAGGGTGCTGGTTCCACTCCCTGGGTGGCCTGAAACCGTCAAACGGACCATGCTTACACGACCCATTCGTGAAAACAGACGTTGCATCGCTTCAATTTCGGGCCGTCATGGGTAATGACATCGCTATCGCATTCAGGGCATTCCAAGGCTATCCCGGCAAGAAGGCCTCCGGTTTCTTTGTCCGATGATGGTTTTCCTGGTGAAGAAGAGCCGCTGCGTTTTCGTTGTTGCTGGCTGCGTTTTGAACGCTGTTGACGCTTCTTTGCTTGAGCGGAAGCCGGGGCGGTTTTCGTGGCCACCAGGTGCAAAAGAGGTTCTTTCAACACCTCACCGGAGACGACGAGTGGGTGAGTTTTGTAGCGAGCCAGTTTGATGTGTCGGTCGAGAACACGACCGTAGGAAGCGCTCATGCAAATATAGCAGCAAATCCATGCGGGGAAAAAGAGGAATTTGCCCTCCAATAGATGCCACTCTGGTGCCCAAGGAAGGGAGACGTAATCGACGCGGAACGTCTCTACCTTTGTGGTGAGCCAAGCAAAGATACCGATAATGAAAACCATCGTGAACATCATGGGCTTCATGGCTCCCATTTGAACTTCCAATTGTTCTGGCATCATTTGTTGTTGGAGCGTCATCGCCTTTTCCTGAAGGATCGGGTCGCGAGAAAGACGGGCTTCGTTCATGATTTGGCGAACCTGTCCTTGACGGTGGCCAATGTGGGCTTGGTCCATAGGGTCGACAAAGAAATTACGAATCACGGTGTTCAGCGTCATCGAAAAGATACCGAGAATCATCACGGTGATGACGAAAAAGGACTCTTCAGGGAGCAGAGGCGAAAGCAACGGGTCCGCAGTGGTACCGAGCGATGTGCGAATGGAGGGGGTCATGATGAGAACGGTCATGAGAATCATGAACATCAACATGACAAACATGGAACCGCCCGGTGCAGGGGGTGGTGGAGGCGATGAACCGTTGGCCATGAGTACAACGCAACGACGGCAGGGCATGAAGGTTAGCATCTACTTTGAGGGAGCGAAGGAGTTCTCAACAGCAAAGCGTGAAGTTCAAACCTGCTGGCTCCTTAGGGTATCCATGCGCCAGAGGGAACCCTTGGATGTATCTCCGACGTGGCGGTATCCTCTCCCCATGCCAATGCCGGGCCAGCCGGTTTGTGCAACGGAAATGGAGGCCAATGAGCAACTGGAACGTCTTGCTATCACTCCAAAAGTGTTCTTTTGGACGGACGCAGAGCGAAAGTGCCCAGAAGGCTGGGGGTTCATTGCCAGTGTTCGTCAAGGTGTCCCACCAAGCGGTATCGAAGCCGAATTGAACGCTTGGGCAGACCAATATCCGAAGGCATGGCTTGCTGTTGACCTGCGAGATGGCGTGGTTCCGCCTTCCACCGTTCGTCCGCTGGCCGAGGTCCTCACCGAACTCAAACGATCCGTTATCGTCATCGTTAGCCGGTCCCCTGAACATGAAGAATGGCCGCAATGGGTCCTTCCTGCGTAAGCGCAGGATTTCTTTTCCGACCAAAGGCCCTGATGGGCTGATGGTAAATCCGACAGCGCACGACTCAGACGTCGATGAAGGCGAATCCACAAGCTGAGCAGGTGGCGGCGTCGGCTGGAACCATCGTGTCGCAAATCATGCAGGCTTTTTCCCCGGCGCCATCGACGCTGGCTTCTTCACCCGACGCTTCTGGCGCTGCTTCGGACTGAGCCTCAGCATCTCCGCCGGCGTGTGCTTCCTGCCAAGCCTTGGCTGCGTCTTCCAACTCAGCCTTCTTCAGGTAGCCATTGTCGTCGTGATCGTAATCAGCAGCGAACTCCACGAACTCGTCCCGATGTTCGGCGTCAATGCCTGCCGCTTTCATAACACGACCCAGCATGTCTTCACGGAACTTCATCTTTGGAGCACCGTCGTCTTCAGTCTCGCTTGGTTCGGTCTCGGCGCTATCGGTGACGTCCGCTTTAGCGGCATCTGCTTCATCAGCATCTGCTTCAGCGGCATCGGGTTCTTCAGCAACCTCAGGTTCGACAGCTGGCAAATCATCCGATTCAATTTCATCACCGAAGTGCACGCCGTGGAATCGGTTGAGCGCTTCTGCGTCAACTTCACCGGAACCCTTGATGTCAAAGGACACTTCGAGGCGTTCGCCTTTCTCGACCTTTGGAACGTGCCAAACGATGTGGAGGCCGCCTTCACCGTCTTCTGACGTCATGGTGACGTCGTCTCGCTTTCCGCCGGCGCTCTTGAGCTCCCAATCTTTGATTTCAAACTGGGCAGGGAGCACATCGCTGATGTAGAGGTCGCTCAGAGCCGTATCGCCGTTGTTTTCGAACAAAATCAGTACTTCATAGCGACCCTTACCACCGAGTGGAATGGCTTGCTTCCCTGCGCTGAAGTTGCGCCGGTTGTGGACAACCTTCACGCTTGGTGTTTCAACAGGCTCACGCGTGCAGATTGGACCGAAGCGCTCTGCGCTGAATTCAATTCGGGCAGGAGCATCCACTCGCTCATTGCCCGGTGTGGGGTCAGGAGCGTTAAGTGGGTAGGTGATTTCCATTTTCTTGCCGGGCTTGAGGCCAATGGGTCCACGTGTACCAACGGTCACCATCATGGTGTATCCTTGTCCGTCAGGTGATCGGTGTTCCTTCTCGATGGTGATGCCTTCTGAGAATTCAATCTTGAATTGATCGTCATCAATCGCCTTTCCATCGATCTTAACGGTCAATTGTTCTGGTGAAGGGGCTTCGAAGAGACCAGGGATGTCGTCGGTCACACGCATCAGGTTGATCGTTGAAGACCCCTTGTTGACCAAAGTCAAGTTGGCTTGGACTTTCTGAGGCCGGTACGAACGAAGGCTTCCAGTCGAGTAGGATTTGTTGACTTCTGCTTCAAGCACTTCGAGCTTCTTTTCCTCAAGCGTCATGCTTCCCTCGGCGGATTGAACCGCCTTTGGAAGAACGGTGTACACAAGTTGGTAGGTGAAGTCGGGTTCGGATTGCGCCATGACCGTGCGCTCTTCTGATTCCCACTTTCCGTTGGGGGTGACATCTTGGTCAACATCATGAACGTCAAAGAGCAATTCTTCGCTTCCTTTCATGCTCACTTGCAACTTGGTCAAGTCAACGGCAAATGACGAACGGTTTTCGAAGATTGCTTGGCAAATCCAGTTGTCTGGACGTTCGTCTTCTCGCACACGCATGTACGTGAACCCACGGCAAAACGCATCGAGTTCACGGAACGACATGTTCGAGAGGGTAGCGTCAGCACGGTAGGTGGCCGACGCCTTGCCGGTCTTGATGGCCTTGGTTGAGGAGACGGAAATGGTACCTTCCAGGGTGAGCGTTTGTTTCTCGCCTGCTTGGAGACGACCGACCGTCCACGTGATTGCTCCGTTATCCAGCTCTGCACCACCAGTCATTTCAAAATGCATGGATTTGGCGAGCGGGCGGGACACGACCACGTCATGGAGTTCCACCGCCGAGAGGTTTTCGACTTCGAGTTCCAAAGCGATGGCACCCGGATCTTCCCCAATGGCCACCGACATCGAGCGCTCCTGTGAGCGGGACGGGTTGGTGTCAAGCCGCTCACGCAGCGTCATCATTTGCTTACCGTTGACCTTGTAGGACATGGTGTGGTTCTTTGATGGCTCCAGTTCATCGACGGAGACATGCTCACCGCCAATGTCGGTTGAATCAATGTTGTCCAGCAGAACGTCAATGTCGTAAATGCGGTCGTCAGCGGATGGATTGTTGACCGTGAGGGTTCCCTTCACGTTCTGCTTGATGATGTTTCCATCGGCGTTCAGCGTCGTGGTTTCAACCTCGTGAAGCGTTCCTTCCAGTTTATCGCCGGGAACGGCTTCAACTTCCGCTCGGCTACGAATCGTGGCACCTGCCTGTTCGCCGGTAAGGTCGGAAGGAGCCAAATCTGGGAGCGGAGCGTCCACGGTCGATTCGAGCGATAAGCCGGCCAGCGGGTCAGCAGCGGGTGCTTCCGGCATTGGCGGCATCGGTGGCTGTCTCTTATACACATCTCCGAGCCCACGAGACCGCTGATAATCTC
>CAXHCG010000022.1:0-16438 GCA_964014905.1 uncultured Candidatus Poseidoniales archaeon
CCAGCCAAAACGGAGGGGATGCGGCGATTTCGTCGTTGTCGTTCCCCGCCCCTCGCTGCAAGTCCCGAGTCCATTCAGTGACGGGCGTGCTGTCGGAAACATCGGTGCACCCCAACATGCCTTTTCGATTAAAATTGAACGATTCTTCGGAGTACCACGTCACCCAACACAAGCGGTCATCGATGCCGTCGTCATCGATGTCCAATGCCAACGGTTGCGCATCTGCATAGCCATTTTGTGCTCGGAAATTAAACAGTTCAGTCGTGGATGTGAGTTCCATCCCAATGAAACGAGCACCGCTCCCGGACGTGCGGCCATTCGCGTCGGTCGGGACGGTGAGGATCATCTCTGGAGCACTGTCCTGATCGAGTTGAACGATCACCGGTCCCGGTAACCGAAGACGCGGTGAATCTGAATCGCTGTCAGTCCCCTGCACCCCCACCCTCTCCCAGTCCAGTGAACCACTCTCACCGTCAATTTTCCAAATCCACATGTTTCCGGAATCGCCGTCAATGGTGGTCAACACAACCGAGGTGGTTGAGCCGTCAAGTTGGGCCCAGACGGGGTCGGACGGGTGCGTACCTCGGTCCAGGGATACGCTCCACGCCTCCTCGGTTGGTTGCGAGGTGGTCATGCTGTAGGCGTTTACTTTGACCAACGGATTGTTGGTTGGGTCGTCGACCACCGCCACGACCACTTCGGGATTCCCATCGAGTTCCAAGTCAGCCAGCAGGGGCTGAGTGACCGCCAAGTGATCGCTGTTTGCCGTGGGCCAATGCGGTGAGGGTGAACCAATGCGCACATCGGCATCGCTGTACGACCACACAAGTTCGTTGCTGTGGCCTGAGGTCTGCCAGTTGGCCTCAGTACATGTGAGGCGGGGCGACCAAACATCAATGTTGAACGCTGCTTGTGTGTCGTAGGTCACAATGATTTCGGGGAAGCCATCGTCGTCAATGTCGTGAATGATGGGCGTGGAGCGGATGGTTTCTGTCGTACCAAGACTCACTCTCCAGGCAATTTTAGCATCGTTTCCGGACACGATGTTCAGGTAACTTGTCCGACTCGAATCCACGATTTCGCTGGAAATGATGACGGGAAAGAGGGTGCCTATCCCACATCGTTCCAAAGCGGTTTCACTCGCCGAGATGCTTTGGGTAAAATCACCGATCACCGACCCGTAAGCATCGCTTTCCGTTTGGTCGCTGAAGACTTGCCAGTTCACGACTGGGTTTTCAAGCGTAGCCAGGGAGGTGACGTTGTCAATGCTGCCCATTCCGGGCCCCCCGTCTGGGCCGTGGTCCGGTACGGTTTGGTTGTGCGTGGGCGTTCGGGCATACTGTGACCAAGGTTGTTCGAGGCCCTGCCAGGAACCCTCAGCCCCCATGACGACGTCGACGTCATCCAGTACAGCGGGTTGGAAAAGCGGTGATGCGACTACGCTTAGCATTAGCCAAACCATCGCCATTGCAACAGCATTCCGCTCGGTGCGGTACGGCTTTGCTGCTGTCATCATGTTTCACCTGTTTCGGGGGGTTGTTATTGCTTATGGCTACTTCAACACCTAAAACCCCTTTTCTTGCCTGCTTCAAAGTCGTCGAAACAAGGCCACGCCGTGGGATGCCTCCCTCGGGTTTGCCGCTTGAATTAAATAGGGGCCGTCGGTGGACAGACTGACTTCGGTCGCATTCTCTCCTGAGGGTTCACCGGTGAAGGACGGAATAGTCGCTTGACTACCCGTCATCATCGTGCCTCCTGAGAGCGCAAAGAGGTGATGAAATGTACAAGGTCGTAACCAAAGAAGACACCATCCGCATTCCAGCGGAATACATGCGCAAGGGCCAATCGCTCGACCAACACATTGATCGTCTCTCAATGGATGCCTTTGAAGGGAAATTCGATTCTGAGAACCGATTCGTTTTGGTCACCAACAACCACAAGACCCTCGGACGCGGGAGAATCATTCACGGAGACGGCGCCATTTACCAGCGCGTCCAATTCGATGCCGTTCTCTTCTGCATGGACGACCAAGAGGTTGTCGAAGGGGCCGTTTCGGAAGTCAATGAATTCGGGGCTTTCGTCCGAATTGGACCCATGGAAGCACTCCTACACAAGTCGCAAATCATGGATGAACCCGTGGACATCAACATTGGTGCCAACAAAATCATTGGCCGTCAAACCGGTCGTGAACTCTCCATCGGTTCTTTTGTGCGAGCCCGAATTGTCTCGCTCTCCCCTGATACCTCTGATCCTCGACGCTCGAAGATTGGTCTCACCAGCAAGCAGGATGGGCTTGGCTCACCGCAGTGGAAAAAAGGGAGTGAGTGAACATGGTAAAGATGCCCTTTTCATGCGGCGAATGCCACCTCGTGCTCATGGACGGTATCGATCAGTGCCCACGATGCCCTTCAGCCCCAGTTTCATCCGATTGGACAGGTTATGTCATCATCGTCAATCCAGAACGCTCCGAAATTGCCAAGCGTTTGCAAGTTGACAAGCCCGGCCGTTATGCCTTGAAAGTCAACGTTCGATGAAGGTGAATATCATGCAAAAAGAAGACCGCAAAGAAAACAAAATTTTGAACCGGATCGAGCTTACATTCAGTTGGAAGCACGACAAGAAATCCACGCCCTCCCGGAAGGAAGTCGTTGACGCCGTACATTCCCTTGAGCCGGGGTCAAACAAAGACCTCATCGTCGTGAAGGACTGCTCCACTCGTTTTGGCCAGCCGTTGACGACCGGTTTGGCTTACATTTACGCCTCGGCAGAAGACATGGCAGTGGAACCTGGATACATCAGCGTTCGACATGAAGCACTTCGGAGTTCATCAGGGGCAAAAGAAGCAAACTCAGAAGGAGGCGATGAATGATGGGTGACGGTCCTAACCCCAAAGCCAAGTGGTCGAAGTACAAGGTCGAAGACGGTAAGTTGGTCCGTGCTGAACACTGCCCGACCTGCGGCCAAGGCGTCTTCCTCGCCGTTCACAAGAACCGCAAATCCTGCGGCCGATGTGGCTACACTGAAATGAACGAGTGATTCATTCCTCGCTCGTTCGTCCGAATTCAAACGGACTGTTTTCCCATGAACCGTCGTTGTACAAAACAAGAGCTCCGCACCCAACAGGAACGATGTGGACCGGGAGTTCTCGGGTCTCTCGTCGCTCATGGTGGTCGCTTGCAAGGACAATTTCCTCCCGCCAACCTGCGATGCGCCAACCGTTGAATTGGTCGTCCCAAACCCCTTTTTGAACCGGTCCTCTCAGTTGGACTTGTTTGACGACATTCATGGCATGTAGCCATGTCACGTTTCCGGTGGTTGAACACAACAAATCGTGTTCACCGTGCTTGAAGTGATGTTCCAATGGACTTTCGGCTTGTTCGAGCAGGTGTTCCTCGATGAGTTGCCCATCAACGAGTGAGCGGCGTTGAACGCGTCCGCCTCGCGAGGTAATCCAACATTCGGAATTGTGGATGTGAAGCGAGATTGTCTCTTCGTTTCTAGGTCGGCGTTTGGGATAGGACCACTCCGGTGTAGGCATCCTCCATTGTTCATCGGCGTTGAGGCCGATGCCATACAACCCTCGGTGGTACAACTCAAACACGACAATCTTGCCATCGCTGACCATCGCCATGGGTTCAGCATCAAGGGCATGGGCCCATGTTGTACCTGCAGGGTAATGCGTCATCCGAGTTCCGATGGTTGCTCGCAACTCTGCTCGTTGGCGTCCTTCTTCAGCCACATTGACAGGTATCGAACCCATGCAGGCGAGCATCAATTCCCGGTCCAACCACGTCGCTACAAGGTGTCCATCAACGATGACACCATGGCAAAGCCGCATTGGATGGGGGCAGGCTTCAGAAGTGGTTGGGTTCATGTCCTGATCGACCCACAAGAATTCTCCGTCCATTCCTGTGACCAAGGCCCCGCTCTCATGGTGGATGAATTGATCTGGAAGAAACGGGACGTTCGGGGGCAACATCTTGTTCATGTTCCGAAGATGAGTCGCCTCTATGTCAATCCTCGTCTGGGTCACCTCAAAATAGGACGTGAACCAGGTAGGTCCATGGAGGCTGAATCGGTCGTCCTGATCGCTGTAAATCAGAAGGACATATCCAGCACCAACCAAGCGGACGTCTTGCGTCGCCTAGACCCATGGGACTCTTTGCCTCCCGTTGAGGGCAACCCTGCCTATTCATTCAGGCACTTGCGAATGGTGTACCTCCCCGATGGTTTGCTTTTTGAGGACAACCTTGAGCACCGTTGGCAAGATGCCACTGGAGAAGTCGTTTCAGAGCTTATTTTTCCTTCGAGGCACGTCGCTGCCAGCGGGCAGGCTTCGTTAACCTTGCATCCCATTGGCGTGCCTCATCTTCCCCTCGGAGAACAAGGTCCCTATGGCGGATACGGGGGCGCACCACCGCCTCCTTCAACCCGGTTAGGCCCGTGGTGGAAAATGCTGTTGAATCGAGCGAAGGACGATGAGCGAGTCACCGGATTTGACGTATCGTTGGAAGTCACGCACCATGGTCCATCCGTCTCGGTTCCTTGCTTGTTTATCGAAGTGGGCTCGACCGAAGCCACCTGGGGTCACCAAGGTGCTGCTGAGGTCCTCGCTCACCTTCTTCGCGACGGACTTCTCGATGATTCAGAAACCGGTTGGAACCAAACGGTCCATGAGGGAGAAGTTGTGCTCGTCACGCTTGGTGGTGGGCATTATGCCCCGCGAGCCAGTCAATTGGGTACGCTTGATGGTGTTTGGTTGGGTCATATGTTGGCCAGCTATGCTTTGCCGTTTATCCAAACAGAGGACGGGAATGTCCTCGGAACATGGCGTCAGTCAATCCTGGGTGCTCTGGCGTCCACAAGGGAAGCATTTCCTGGCGGAGATTTGGTTTGTTCAATGGATAAGAAAGCGTTCAAAGGATGGCAGAGACAGGCGATTCGAGACCTCCTGGCTTCCCAAAATGTTCCACTTTTGACCACGCACCAAATCAAGGAACGCATCGGTCTGTCGTGATGAGATGCACAAAGGGTCAAAGAGCGGCTTAGAGGTGGTGATGACATGGTGGGGTGGTTCTCCAAGCTGGTTGTGGCCACCACCGTTCGCATGCCACGATGGTTTGTCCGTTGGGTGAGCCGCCGATACGTTGCTGGTGATTGCCTAGAAGAGGCCGTTGCTGTCATGAAGCGCCTAACCAAAGAAGGCGCCTGTTTCACCATTGATGTGCTCGGTGAGGAGATTTCATCGATGGAGGAGGCGACGTTCTTCCTTGAGGAGTACATCCGAGTCATGAAGGCGATTAAAGAACACGGGTTTGACGCAAACCTGAGCATTAAACCAACCGCCTTTGGCCTTCTTATCGATTCCGAGAAAGGAATGAAGAACATCCGTAAACTTGTCGAAATGGCCTCCAAAGAGGACATGTTCGTGAGGTTGGATATGGAAGACCATCGGGTCACAACACAAACCATTGACGTTGTCCTTGCTCTCCACAACGAGGGACTCACCAACGTTGGAACGGTGCTGCAAGGGCGTCTCTTCCGCACCCTTGCCGACATTGACGGACTTGAGACAGAGCTTGGAGCCGCCGCAGATTACCGCATCTGCAAGGGAATTTATCTTGAACCTGAAGACGTTTCGTTCACCGGCTACAAAGACATTGTCGATGCCACGAACGCCGCCATCGACCGCATGTTTGCCGCAGGCGCATACGTCGGTGTAGCCAGTCATGATCTACCCGTCATCGACCACACTCTGTCGGCCCTCAACTCCTACAAGATGGGCCCCGGTATAGATGATCCACGGCCCAACGCCGGACCTGAGCGCTATCAAAAGGGACCGGGATACGAGTTTCAAATGCTCCTCGGCGTACGTGGTCCTCTGCGACGACGTTTGTTGAAAGAAGGCCACCGAACACGCGTGTACGTTCCCTATGGAGAAAAGTGGTACGAATACAGCATTCGGAGGCTCAAAGAAAATCCAACCATTGGTACCCATGTGGCCAAGGCGTTGTTGATGCCGTGGACGAACCGTCCATGATCACGTTCGTTTCTTTTTGTTCGAACGTTTCCGTGGAGGATTGGGATTCACTCCTTTTTTGATGTGTTCTTTTGGACGTTCTGGATTCGGATTGAAACCGAGACGTCCTTCTTTCCAAGCCTGACGGCGTTCCCTCGGAGTGCGCGGGGTAAAGTGTTCTGGGTTGGGCGGTTCGTGAAGGTACATTCGCTTGATGTCGGGGGCATCAACCGTGCCACGCATCGTCCGTCCCGTACCCGTATGAATCGCCCGGATACGCCACGTCTCCCCATTGTGTTCCATGTGGTGAGATCCGGTGAACTTTGTATCTTGAGGGACTACGATCACATCGGCGGTTGAATCCTCGCCTCGGGTCAACGTCAATTTTACACGGACCATGTCCGTTCGCAGGGCGGTTATTCGAGCGATGTTCCTCGCTGAATCTGCGCTTGTCATCTGTTCGGAGTTGGTCTCGATTTGATGAATTCTCCAGAGCATTTCAGCCTCTTCGAACACATCGCCGACGACAAACTCCTCATCGGCATCAACCACCAACACCACGCGTTGTGAGTCAGGTCCGTCGGTGAGAATGAATGGGATGTTCGTTGGGGGCGGGGGTCGAAATTCAACCGTGTGAACATGCTGGCACGAGAGACACCTGAGTTTGAAATCAGCTCCGTTTCCAATCTTCTTCTCTCGTAGGATGTCGTGAGCCGTCATCTCCTCGCATGCAGGGCAGTGGGTGGCATTTTCGAGGATTTCTTCCTCTTCGTCCCAATCATCGCCTTCTTCCATGGGTGCTCCCTCGTAGTTTGCGCTGAACCCACTTGGTTTGAACCCTCCGACTTGGAGGGTGTGCAAGGCTTGATGTTGGAGATGGGGGACCACGAACCATGTCCGACCCTTTCGGGGAGATTGAACGAAGTGACCTCCTCGGGTTCATTTTGGCCAAAGACAGCGAGCAACCTCAAAGTGAGCCGGTTATCGCTGCGAACATTCACGAACAACTTCAACACATGGGGCTGGCGACATGGTCGCTGTCTGTGCTCCGTCGTCTTCGGGATGCTGTCGGCCGTCTTCAACCAAGTTCTGTGTTGGAGGTTGGGGCGAGCATTGGGCATCGAACCGCGTGGCTGCTCGACGACCTCGATCGAAACGGGCGCGTCCTCAATGCGTTGACACTGGTTGAGCCTGGCGGAAAATTTGGCGTTATTTTGAAACGGCTTCTTCAGCGCTACGATGCACTGCCCTGGTCGAGTGTGGTTGTTGGAGATCCGGCTCAGTTGGCGGCAGAACATCAAGCATGGAAATTGGCGTCAGCCACGGGCCTGGAGTTGTCTCAGACGCCATTTGAGCCCGGTTATGACGTCATCATTGTGGATGGCCCCTCGGCGCTGCGGGCCGATTTGATCTCCAAGTACCTTCCACAACTTACTTCCAACGGCGTGCTGTTCACGGTTGAACCGGACATGCCAACGGGTGAGGTTGCTGAAGAAGACGAGGTTGGGATGGCGCTGGTAAGCGGATTCAACCGTTGGATCGAAGTCGTTGGTGCGACACAAACATCCCATCATCTGGCGTTCATGCCTTTGTTTGGCGGGACACTCGTGGCTTGGCTGCCCTTTCAAGACTGAGTGGCTTCTTGGATGAGGCCTGAAACATTCAGCAACCCGTATCCGTAGTAATCATCGTGAGTTACCTGTCCGCTCTCCGGGATGGCGCTCTCCATCAACCACTGCTTCACGGCGTCGATGTTGTTCGAGCCGCCGGTGGATTCATCGGCTTTGAGTGAAGGTTTTTCTTGAAGGAGGAGGCAGAGAGCGCCGGTTACGTAGACGGTGGCAGCGCTCGTTCCATCGGCCATGCCCCATCCACCGCTGTCAAGCAGCACCGGGACGGCTTCAGCAGGAGCCACAATTTCTGGCTTTTTGTTGGGGTCGCCTCGGGGCATCAGAATGGGTAGAGGAAGCAAACGACCGTTGTTGTCTCCCTTCGAAGAACCCGGCCAATGGGTTCCTTTGAGCGTGACGCCTCCAACCGAAATCACTCCGGCTTCGCTTGAAGGGTGGGCCACATCACCGTCATCGTCTTCACCGTCATTTCCTGCGGCCGCAACAACGTAAATGCCAGCGTCAATGGCTTGGTTTGCAGCATCACCCGAAGTTCGACCTGAACCGATGGAAAACGGCAGGATGTTCGGTGCTCCACCAAGCGAGAGCGATATAACGTGAGCCCCGCTTTCAACGCACCAATCAATGGCATCAGCCACGATGGCATCGCTTCCGCTTCCATCTTCGCCCAGCGCTTTTGCAACGAGGAGGTCAACGTCCTTCGCCATCCCTTTGAGCCAGCCGTTGGCCACGAGCAATCCAGCCATTGAAGTGCCGTGTCCATGGTCGTCGTAGGGGTTCCCGTTGCCGTTGATGAAATCCCTCCACCCAACCAGATTAACGCCTTCAAGGTCCGCATGGTCCATGGCAATCCCAGAATCAACCATGCATGCCACGACGCCATTGCCCGTCAGGTCATCGGCTGCGGGTCGGATGAGTTCATTGTAGGTGCTGTGTCGTTCAAGCGCCTCTTGACTTGGACGAAGAAGAATCGCACCGTCGCTTAGGACCACGGCTGCTAAATAGCCGGCGGCGAGGACGAGGGTGAATCCCAACGTGATGCTGACGATCATTTTGATGGTCCGTATGTCAGAGCCTTCCTCAGCCAGCTCTGCTTGAATGGGTTGGGGGGCTGACCAAAACTGTTCGCTGCCGTCAACTGCTTCGCCCAGGGGGTCAGTCGATTGCATACCGTCAACTCAAGGTGTGCACTATTTCAGTCAATGTGTCAACAAAGCGTCGGACATCCTCTTCGTTGTTGTAAAGATAGGCAGAGGCTCGAAGCGAGCCTTGTGGGTGCCCTTTGTCGGCAAACCACGAGTGAACACAATGGTGGCCGCTCCGAACCATGACGCCTGCTGCTTCATCAAGCAGAAGGGCCACATCGTGTGCCGGTAATCCATCCATCAACATCGAGCAAATGCCGCCTCGCTGTGCAGGATCTTCAGGACCTATGATCGAAACACCGGGTAGGTCTTTCACACCATCGGTCATGATGCGGTTCAACCTGATTTCATGCTCATGCACGGCGTTCATGTCCAAGTTTGCGAGGTAATCAATGGCGGCACCTGTTGCCATCATGCCTGAGAAATTTCCAAGCCCACCTTCAAATCGAGCCGGCGGAGCGGCCCACGTAGCATCGGTGTAAGAGGAGGATTTCACGGTCTGTCCGCCGGACTGGATGGTTCGAAGTCCATCGAGCAGTTCATACCGGCCCCACAATCCACCCATGCCCGATGGTCCACACATTTTGTGGATTGAAAACGATAAGAAGTCAATGTCAAGCGCCTGAACGTCCACGTTCATGTGGGGTGTGGATTGCGCCCCATCGATGGCGACGAGAGCACCATGGTCATGGGCCACTTTGGTGATTTCGCCGATGGGTATGGCAACGCCGTCTAAATTACCGACATGGCTCATTGCGACGAGTTTGAGTTGATTTCCTGCATCCGCACAGGCCGTTTCAAAGGCTTCCATGTCAAACGTGTTGTCGTGTTGGCTCGGCACAACTCGATGGTCAATACCCTGCTCTTGCTCGAGTTGGAGCCAAGGTACGAGGTTGGAGTTGTGCTCCCTGTCCGTTGTTAGGACGATGTCCCCCTTGCTCCACGTCATGCCGTGAGCAACTTGGTTGATCGAGTGCGTGGCGTTTCGAGTAAAGACGATTTCGTTTTGATTGGGGGCATTGAGAAATGAACCAACTTTCGTTCGTGCCTCGGAAACCGATTTGGAAACAGCGGTTCCAAACCGGTGGACGGAGCGACCGCCGCACCCTGGTGTCTCCGTGTAATACCGGTGGATGGCATCGATCACCGATTGTGGTTTGAGCGTCACGCAAGCACTGTCAAGATAGGCGGGGGGGTGGTCCCCCTGAAGTGTCGGGAAATCTTCTCTATTCCGGCTAAACATCTTACCACGCTTCTTGATCTGATATGTAATCCATTGCGGGAGCGTTAACTCCACACGATGGGCAGGCAATACGAACGAGCATGGGCTCCGAGCATGATAAACAATTGGTGCCAACCACGGTCCGTGCGTTGCATCCTTGTGCAAGGCAAGGGTGAACAAGTTCACCTGCTTTGTTCACCGAGATTTCTGATGCAAAACCACATTCGGGGCATGACGCCGTAAGGGCTTTTACGGGGGTTCCCTCGTCAGACATTTCCAATGATGCATCCACGGCGGCACGGGTTCGTACGCTGGTTTGGTTGCCCAACATGCGTTGTGGATACCACAGGACGAAGAACAGCAGTGGGACCGAGGATAGGCCGGTCAGGAGGTGGAGGATGAGGAACATGAAGTTGCTTTCTCCGAAGGTCGAGACGTGATGCAAACCAGCCCATGCAGAAATCATGATGAGCACAATCCACGAACCAAACATGGCGGTCCAGCCACGAAGCGAATGGTCAGCAAGTGCCTCTTCCATCACCCTCACGTCTTCATGGAGATGGTTGATCTCAACGTGCAAATCTCGAGTCTCAACAACCGCTTTCCAAAAGAAGAACAAAAAGAAGAAGATAACGAGAAGAATAAGCGTCCCTTCCATCATCTCTGACAGCTTAAATCCAACCGGGAAATTCGGGTTGTTCTGGTGAAAGAAGATTTGAGCACCGATGAGCCCGTTCCACATCAACAACAGGGAGATTGCGTGGACCCGCATGACGGGAAACAGCATCAAGGTTTGATAGGCAAACCATCCCCAACAAATAATTGAAACCATGATCTGGAAGAACTGAAAACCGCTGATAGCCATCACGCCATCAACGCCCGTAAGTTTCGCATCACCACCGCTCCACAACTCGCTCGACACTGAGCCGAGAGCAAGGGCGAGGAGGCCGAAAGCGATGGTCGTGTAGTGTGCTCGACTCCACTCTTTCCTCAACAATTTCCAATGAAACACCAATTCTTTGCGTACGGTGTTGATGGCATCGGCCATCGGTATATGGTCTGGAATCGGCTTGGCGAGGGTGATGTCTGCCATCCGAAGTGGAAGGATGGGCATCGTGGTTTGAGGTCCAACCTCAACACTCGCCTCACCGCCCATGCAGCAGGGCTAGGGGTCGTCCCTTTGAGTCCTTTCGCTTCCTCCATCACCCCTCCTGTTTTCAAAGGGTGATGGTTAAACGAGAAGCGGGGTTGGCGTGAGATGAGCCGAGATCGCATAGCCTGGTAGTGCGCGCGACTGGAAATCGCGTGGGCCTGTCCCTCGGGAGTTCAAATCTCTCTCTCGGCGCCACACCTCAACCTGACCGTAACCTCCATGTTCACCATGCGTTAGGATTGCCCGTGGAGGAAGGTGGAAGACGCTCACTACGTCGCTGGTATGCCTTGCTTATCCTTGGCCTCATCCTTCACGGTTTGGCGATGGCGAACAGCGATCTTGGTCTCGATGCCCATGTTCGACTGAATGCAGCAGTCGATGACCGAGCACCCGGGCAAGATCTGGCCTGGGACAAGCTGCGGATTGAGGATGGACGGGTGCAAGAACCATCCTCCAATCACAGCTATGAGGGGTACATTCCACCTTGGTATTCATCTGCTTGGAGCATGAAGTTGACGTCCTTCGTCGGTGTCTTGTGCACGGCAGTTTTGGCTGGACTTGTCCCCCGCTGGCGTGATGAAGGCTTCCATTTTGACCCGATGTGGTCCGCGTTGGTTCTTCTTAGCCCCGTCTTTTTGTTTGTGAGTGGACGAGGGTACGACGAAGGTATACTCGCCTGCATCGTTGGGTTAGGCGTCTCAGGATTTTTCTTTCATCGCGCTGAGGGTTTGGGACAGTGTTTTCTCTCCATTGTTTTGCTGGCAACCTCCACCCTCCTCCTGTTGGGTTGGAAAGGATTTGGAATGATGGTTTCCCTCGGCATCTGGGCCGGTATCGTGCTGATTGGAAGTGCATGGATGTGGCTTGACCAGCGTGGCTCAGACACCACGCGTGGCTACACTCGCCATCCTTGGAAAATGGCTGCAACGGTCTCGACCCTTCTGTATGTCGCCGTTTTTCTGTTTGGATTGTTTTCTCGAACGGGAACGTTGAGCATCGTGGGCCAACACCCCCTCAGTTTCGCCGGCGCATCGGTGGTTGCGTTGACCCATGTGGTCCTCGTGTTCCTCCTCATCGGTTTCTTCCTCTGGCCGTTTGTTCCCACTCGCTGGAAAGCCATTGGCGAGATGCGTGGCCGGGGGCCGACGTTGTTGGCGGTTTATTCATGCGCACTTTTGACGGGGATTGTCGCCTACATCGCGGCGTTGTGGACGCTCGAATCAAGCCTCTGGAATCGACCATTGCTGGCAACGATGGTCGTGTTGGGAAACAACGGCCGATATGCCACAGCCTTGTTGATTCCGTTCCTCCTCTTCATCAAATGGTGCCCTCCAAACACGGTAGGCCTGACAACAGAATGGTCTCGATTCCGAGTCGCATTTGCTACCTTGACCCCCCTGATCTTGTTCGTCTCCATCTTCGGTCAGCAATTGTGGTCTGAAGATGCCGGTGAATGGCTCGCTGACTCCTGGGAGGAGGAGGATTCGTGTTTGGTCATGGTTGCACCTGATACCTTGGCCATGCACCATTTGTACGTTCTGAAAACACATGTGGACTTGACGGGGGCCGAGTCCATTGAGGGGTATTGGCGAACGAGCGAACAGGTGCTGACTTTCGTCGACGAACACCCTGACTGCAACGTCGTCCTCGTCGTCGCTCCGGGGGAAGAATTCACTCCTAGCCTTTCGTATTGGGAAAAGGTAGAGGATAATTTAGCCCCCTTCACGCTAAGCGGTGGCTTCCCAGATGATGGGTGGCGGGTGTATCGACCCGTTGGTTGAAGCCGTGCTTCGCGAAGTGATTATATCCACTTGGTCGGTGGGCGGAACACTGCCACCGTGGCTTAGGGGTATAGCACCTCATTGGTAATGAGGAGGTCGCGAGTTCAAATCTCGCCGGTGGCTCCAGCACCCGCTGCGCTCAACCCCCAAGGAATCCCGTTCCGGGGACTGATTCAACCTCAATGTATAAAGGGCGTTTTTGCGAAGTTCACCATGAGAAGGCAACTTCTCAGATGGGATGCACATGGAGCGAAAGCAACAAACAGAAGACATGCAACGACGGGTGAAGGACCTCCAACACCAAGTCGATGAACTAAAAGAACTCGTGAACACACTCCTCAGTGTGATTGTCGAAGAACCAGACGGTGTTCACAGCGGTGCTGCACCGACCATTCCTGGTCAAGGCATGATGCAAGTTTGCATGTGATCATCCTTTGATCACGGCGAGCGGATTCATTCGCGCGACGGGTCGTGCGAGCCCTGCTTCAGACGTCAATCGAATGACTTCATCGACGTCTTTGTAGGCGTCAGGAGCCTCTTCGGCAAGGACGTTGGGGGTGGATGCGTGAACCCGAACCCCGCGTTCTTCGAGGCTGCGTTTCAGCGCCTTTCCATCGAGCGTTTTTTTGGCTTGGGTGCGGGAGAGTGCACGACCTGCTCCGTGGCAAGATGAACCAAAGGCTCGGTTGCTCCCTTCGGTTGAACCCGCCATGATCCACGACCCGTTGCCCATGTCACCGGGAACGATGACGGGTTGTCCAGTCATCGCAAATTGCGGGCCGATGTCGGGGTGGTCTCCTCCAAAGGCTCGGGTCGCACCTTTTCGGTGCACCATGCATGAGCAGTTCTTGCCGTGAACAACATGGGTTTCCTCTTTGGCGATGTTGTGGGCCACGTCGTAAAGCGTCCGGGCTTCTCCATCAACGCCCATTTCCAATCGCAGGACGGTGCGCAAACGGTCAGCGAGCACCGCTCGGTTTGCGAACGCAAAATTCGCGGCAGCGTTCATCGCGTCCAAGTAAGCCTTGCCTTCCCTGGAATGAACGGGGGCGGAAGCCAACTGCCGATCTGGGAGCGTGTAGTCCCACTGTTCATTGTACCATGACCCGTTTTGTTGTTTATAGCTCGCTTCGAGATTTCGCACATGGTCCGTGCAAACTTGATGGCCGAGACCTCTGCTTCCCGAGTGAATCATGGCGACAACTTGGTCGTCGTACAATCCCCATGCCGAAGCCGTTGCATCATCCACCACTTGGCCAACGGTTTGCAGTTCCAAAAAGTGATTGCCACTTCCCAACGTTCCAAGCGAGCGCATGCCACGCTCCAGTGCACGCTGGGAGAGGCTTGCTTCATCGGTTTCCAACAGGCCTTGGGACTCGAGGTGAGTCAAATCTTCGTGGAGGCCAAGACCGAGGTCGGCGGCGGCATGAGCACCCCGTTGAAGGATGTCGTTCAGGTCGCTGGTGGTGATGTCAACACCACCTTTGCCCGAACCACCTGCCGGAATTCGTCCGGCCAAGCGGCCAGCGAGTTTCTTGAGGTTGGGAATGTCTTGAGCCGTAGCATCCAACGCAAGAAATCGCACGCCGCAGTTGATGTCAAATCCAACACCGCCCGGAGAGATGGCACCCCCTTGCTCACCGTGGTCCATATCGGTTGCAACCACGCCACCAATCGGGAAACCGTAGCCATAATGCCAATCGGCCATCGCCCAAGCATCACCAACAATTCCAGGGAGTGAGGCCGTGTTGATCAGTTGCTCTGGCCCACGGTCATCGGCATGCCGTGCAATGTGGGCGGCGTCCGTGATGAGACGGGCATCCGTCTTCATGGAACCGTGCGCATGTATGCGCATGGTGCCGTCGCCTTCATCCACAAGATGACGGCGCCACTCGGGTTCCATGGGCCTACGTCATGACCGTTGGATTTGAGGCTTTTCTTCTCGCTCCTGCCAACGGATTCATCACAGGCTTGAAGGGGGGCTTCTCCTTGGACGGTGTAATCACCTTCTGAGGTTTTTCCATGTCGCTCCCCCCAATTGACCTGGATGTGTTTCGAGAAAATGGATATGTGCGGAAACAATGCCGGGTCACATCGTTGTGGTTCTGGACCTCAGACGCACAACGGGAAACTTGCGGGGACACTTCCGAAGACGAATACACGTTTATCGGTGCGCCACTTATTGCTGGTTTTGAACAACGGGGAAAGGCCCTCAAAGACGCCATGAGGGAGGCTTTTCTCGGTTTTTTTGAAGCGGTGGAACACGCCAGAATTGAGCCCTACCCAGTGTTGGCCAGATGGCGCGACGACATTCACCTTACCATCGCCTCAATCGCAGATTTCCAACCGCACGTAACCTCGGGTGCCGTTGAACCCCCAGCGAATCCACTCACGATTTCCCAGCCCTGCATCCGACTAACCGATGTTGATGCAGTCGGGCGTTCTGGCCGCCATCTCACGACCTTTGAAATGATGGCTCACCACGTGTTTAACCGTCCGGATGACGGTGTTGAACTGTACTGGATGGAGACGTGCGTTGAACACTGCCACAACATGCTGACGGACACCTTTGGTATTGCACCAGAAGAAATCACCTACGTGGAAAATCCATGGTGCGGTGGAGGCAATGCTGGAGCGGCAGTTGAAGTCATCGTTGGCGGTCTTGAACTCGCTACGTTGGTCTTTATGGACATGGAGGAACATCCCGAAGGCGATGTTGAATTGAAAGGAGACCGATACCGAACAATGCCGCTTCAAATCATTGACACGGGGTATGGACTGGAGCGTTTTTGCTGGGCTGCAGCCGGTACGCCAACCATCTACGAAGCGATTTATCCTGAAACGGTTGCTTGGTTAAAGGAACTCGCTGGTTTCGATAGCGTCACAAAACAATGGCCTTCGTTGGACCTTGACCGTCTATTGAGTGAAATGTCCCGGTTGAATGGAATCATGAACATTGAAGCAGGCGTTGATGGGGAGAAACTTGTGAACCTCTTCCTCACCAAACTTAGCGAACGCGGTGTTGATGTATCAAGTGAACAGTTTTCCTCCGTTACTGAACCACTCGCCAGCATCTACGCCATTCCTGACCATCTTCACGCGCTCTGCAACATGCTCGGGGATGGTTTGGTGCCTTCCAACGCCAAGGCGGGTTACCTGGCAAGGATGCTCGCTCGTCGCGTGCTTCGAATGCGAGACGAACTGGGCGTTGACGTCTCCCTTCCTGACTTGGCAACCCATCACCTCGATGTGAACCTCGGCGGTCATTTGAACAAACAGTCTCGGGAAGGCCTTCTCACCATTCTCTCCCTCGAAGAAGAGCGGTATTCAGAAATGCTGCGAAAGGGTGCCAACGTGATTCAAACCCAACTTAAGTCCCTTCCAAAAGACAGCGTGACCATCCCAGATGAGCACCTCTTCACGATGAATGACTCCCATGGCTTGGCCCCCGATATGGTCATCACGCTGGCAAGATCGGCGGGATGGA
>CAXHCG010000023.1:0-16259 GCA_964014905.1 uncultured Candidatus Poseidoniales archaeon
GCGTACTTTTTGACGACCGTAGGCATTGAGGTTTCCACGGAGGTCGGGCAAGAAGTGAGAGCGAACCACGCTGGAGGCGACCTGCCGAACATTGACTCCCCGCAAGCGTTGGCCAAGGGCAAGTTGTCCGTTCATCTTGTCAATCATCGTATCGAGGGTTTTGTACGCCGACAGAGCAGGACCTCGGTCGATGGCATGGCAATCGTGGGTGAACCCATAACCGCGAACGGAAGCGACGCTCCCCAAACGGCGTTCGACAAAGTCCATTCGACCTTGGATGTCTTTTGGATGAGGCTGATTGAGGGTTGCCTCGTAAAAATCTCGCTCATAAAACCATGCTGAATCGACGTTCAACGCCTCTTTGTCAACCTCGGTTGGATTCAGGCGCGTCGTCAACACCAAGGGGGCGTCCATCTGCCCGCCGCGGTTGGCTGGAAGGATGTCTCGACTGAAATTGAGCAGTCCGTCCATCAGGAGCATGATGGCGTCCTCATCACCGTCGCAATTTCGGCGCTTTGCGGCATGGAACAACGGGTGAGCAAACCCTCCCGAACAATCGGCCCAACCGATGATGCGAGACAAGACTCCGCCTGAGGTGTGGGGGGCCAGAGCACAAATGAGGTGGCCAACGAGGTCATCGGACTTGTCGGCGTTGTAATACGGCTCCATCTTGTAAAATCGAACCAGAAGTTCATCGATGTAGTTCGCCGTTCGCAGAAGGAAATCAGCCGCGCCTTTGGCGACGATGAAATCCTGCGGAAACAGTTCCAAGGTTTGCTCATCGTTCTCAAGTGGCTGCCCTCGATAATCGTGGGTGTAGCCCAATCCATGGATGGTCTTCCACGGAACGCCGATTTCACGAGGGCGGAAATGCGTCGTGGGCACGTCACTCATGTCAAAGCGGACGGTCCCGTCCCGGAACACGGGCAACTGATGACGTGCTCGGAGAATTCCCTTTTCGATCGCTTCGGGGGTTTGATCGCGGCTGTTCAACTTCTTCATGCACTTCACCTGCCCCGGCAACCGGTCGATGCCGAGACGAATTCGCGCGTCCTCCACCATCTCATCCATGCGGACGGATTGTACCTCGCCTCGACGGTAAGCGTTGGATTTCGTTGGATTGGACGTGGTCGCGCCCCCGCACGTTTCACCGGCTTTCCCCTCGCCGTGGGCATCCATAACCCGGTGATGGCAACGAAGCAATGGAGATTCTTTTCCGCAAACCGTGCATGTGCGTCGACCGAGTTGGACTCGAATGGTGCGTTTGTCAATGGCGTTGTTGAGGAGGCGTTGATTTCCGCCATTCAATTCGATGGGAAAGAGCGAATGGGCCATCGGATTCATGATGCGGGGGGCTGCCTTCTCCGGCCGCCCCATTCGACAACCAACGCGAACAGGTGCACTGTGTTCCCAACGAAGGTCGGACAGCTTCCGGACAATGACCATGATGCCCTCAATGGCATGCTCATCTTCAAGACGTTGAGCGGCCAAATAACCGACCGGGTCCCGAGGACCTTCGTCGTGAACCGAGGCGGCGGCTGCGCGCCCAACTTTGTCGGTTTCTGCTATTCCAAGGCCGCGTTGTCGCGCCCCAGTCTCAGCAGCGATGCGGATGGTGGCGCGTTCCTTCTCCAAAATGTCCTTCCGGGACCGTTCCTCTTCGAGAACGACTTTTGCCTGACGGAGGGTTTCGATTCGCTCTGCGGTGACCTGTTGGGCATTTTTTGTGCGAAGGGGTGCTGCCCCATCGCTTGAGAAACCGAGTCCTTCCAGCATGGATTCCCATCCAGCGGTTACAACGATGTCGTCACCGTCGTGAAAGTGCGGCAAACCGAGCAACATCATTCCGCCTTTGACCAGACCGTGTTGGCGCAACGTCCATCCTTCCGGGAGGTGTTCCGACATGACAGGAGATTCAAGGTCCACCTGCGGCCCCGGATAATGTCCCGATTGAAGCGGTGGAAGGGTTTCTGGTTCCAATTCATCCATCACCGCTGACCGCCATTCGGCCGCAGCTCCCGACAACCGCAATTGCCGGTCGCTGGAGTGGGGCAGAGCGCCTTCAGGGGCTTCTTGTTGAGCTCCAAACGGCTCAATGGAACCTGATTCAAGTTCCGTAAGAAGCGAGGTGAGCCACTCGATGGGGAGGTCTTTGAACCAAGGATTGTGAGGCGGAGGGAGCGAGGTAGCAAACGCCTTCGAACATGCAAGGGCTTGAGGCCAGGTGAGGGTGAAACGACGAAGTTGCTCATGCCAGTCGCATCGGACCCAGAACTGGCCGTGTTGATCTTCAGATTCCTCCGAGGGAACGCCCGGACATCCGCTCGGCCATGCAGAACGCTCCTGACCCAGGTGGCGAAGAAACGCCGCTACGTCATCTTCAGTCGCTAAACTTTCCAAAACATCGCTGGCCCACCAGTCCATGGTGTACCCAGCGGGCACCAGTCGCTTGTTGTTCTCCATAAATTCGCCATAACCAATGACGAGTTCCCCGTTGTCCCAAACATGCTTCACCTTAGTTCGAAGCGAGACGTAGGCCCCAGGTTCATCGATTCGGAGGAAACGCCCATCTTCCAAGACAACCCAAGGTCCCTCCGCTTCGTCGCAGGGTGTGATGGCGCAAGCTTTTCCCGGACGTTCAATTTTCATTTGCGTTCCGATGGTGATAAAATCGTCCAGCGCCAACATTGAGGCGGTGTTCGTCGAAGCAGCGGCGAGACCGGAGGGTCGAGCGCGCCCGTACCGCAATCGAAATCCGCCGGGTTCAAGTGGCCCACCGAAGACTGGCCGGCCGGCAATGATGTCCTTCATGAATTTTGTAATGGGGGAGATTTGCTGGCTTTTGAAGGCCGCTTCTCCACCCTGTTCGTCCTCTTTTCCGCGGGCTGCAAACTTGGCGATGAAGTGCCATCCCGGAACGCTCAAACGTTCGGTGTGCTTCTGAATCTTCGGTGCTTTGAGGCACATCCCCTCGCCGATAACAAGGAGAACACCGCCTCGAATTCTCGCCTCGTCAATGTTCCGCACATTCCCGTATCCTGCGCATTCAATGCGTTCCGTGGATTCACCGTTGATCATCACGGGACAGGCCCGGACGATCTCATCAATTTCCTGTGGCGATGGACGGTACTGTAAATTTCCGCGATAGAGTCCAAATTCTTCCTTGACCCGCTCCACTTCTGGGTCGGTGGGTTGGTAATGACCGATGTTGAGCTCTCGACGAATCATGTCAGCGATCAACACGGCGAGGGCCTGAGCGGTTCCACCGGCGGCTCGGATGGGGCCAGCAAAATGCACCGAAACAAACTGAGAGCCGTCGATGTTGTTGAGAAGCCGTACCTCGCTAATGCCTTCCAATGGCGCAACCAAAACGGCTTCAGTGAGAACCGCAAGGCCAACACGCAAACCGACGTCAATCGATTTCTCGAGATCGTAACCTGCCTTTCGGAAACCCCTGGAGACCGATTGGGCAATGATGATCGACGTCGTTTCACGGTCGTGTTCGTCCAAAAGAGCCCGTATGTCATCGGCGACCTCGTAACCATCCAGATGCTCGATGAGGAGTTTCTCAGTTCGCCCTGCGAGGTCCGAAGCACGGGGAATTTCAACTCGATTTTTGTGATCGAACCCTTGCTGGCGAGCGAGTTCAGCAATGCGGTAGGCGTCATCGGCCCGTTCATCGAGCCATTGATGGTAGGCAGCCATTTCTCGTTCCAATCGCTCAACATCAAGGCCAATCAGGGGGTTTTTGTCCCCCAAATCCACCGTCTGCTCAGGCGCCGCCATCTTCACTCGGATGCTGTTCATAGCGACCCTTTATCATCAACACGGTGCACTTTGATGGCCGTTGACGGAACTGAGAAGGAAAGTTCATGTCATGGGGGCCAAGGAAGGAGGCATGGGCGTTCACGAATCGGTTCGCAACCACGCCGATTGGCCAAGGCTAGCTCGCCTAACGCACGATTTAGCCTTCCTCGACGGTGGCTCAGACACGGCCTTCACCCTGGCCAGTGGTCGCCAGTCCAGGTGGTTCTTTGACACAAAACCCGTCATGATGCACCCGGAGGCGGCCCGCATCATGGGCGTGCTTCTGAACCTGCGCATACAAGCGATGGGAGCCAGCTTCGTCGGTGGTTTGGAACTCGGGGCCGTGCCGCTAACGGCGATTGTTGTTGCCTCAAACGAAGCGGATGATCACCTACGAGGGTTCATGGTTCGAAAATCTCCAAAAGGTCGAGGGGGACGGAAAACCAACAACCCACCCGGTGTTGAAGGGAGTTCGTTGGACGGTGGAGGTGATGTTGTGATCGTTGAAGACGTGACCACCACAGGAGGGTCCTCCATTCTCGCCGTTGAGCGAATCCACAAAGACACCGATTGCAACGTGGTTGGCGTCATCAGTATCCTTGACCGGGAAGAAGGGGCGGAAGCGGCTTTTGCTGCTGCTGGAATCGCCTTTGAATCGCTCATGACTCGAACGGACATCGTAGGGCTTTGAGGTGGTCTTTTGCACCGTGCTCTTCGACCCGTTGATGCGACCACTGAGGGGTTGGTTGAATTGGCTCAAGACGCAACCGCCCCGGAAGGTTTGCTCTTTCACCACGCCAACGAAGGGCGACCTCTGGCGACCCCTTGGCAAATTGCAGCCCTTCGCGCTCAGCTGGTTTCAAGCCACGAGCTCCCTTCCGGCTTTGTGTTGGATTGTGCCTGCGGGAGCGGCATACAGCTCGCAGCTTACGGAGCTGCACTCCAACGTCCGCTGCTTGGTGTTGAGCTTGCTGAGGAGCGAGCCCAAGCCAGCGCAATGAACGTACAAACCGTTGCCCAACACATGCGCTCTGGCGAAGATGCATGGTACACTGACAGCCACATTATCGCAGGCGATGGAACCGACGCCAAAGGCGTGATTGCAGCCCTCAACAAGCCGGACATGAAAATTGCGTTCCTCCATTTGGACCCCGCCCGTCCAAGAAACAGCCGGACGCACGCTTTGGAGGAGCTGCAGCCGCCTTTGCACTGTGTCTTAGCGTCGTGGGCCCCTTATTTCAGCAAAACGAGGCACGCACCCGCGCTCCTCCTTGACCTCTCACCTCGGCTGACGGCTGCGCAACGGGACGAGGTCGAATCCATCGTGGAGGAAACATGGCCAAGCATCGCTCGAACGTGGGAGTGGACCTCTCGGGGCCGAGGTCGTGTCGACCGATTGGCCCTTTGGCTTGGAGGCGTCGCTGATGCGCATGCTACTCGGCGGTTCATTCGAGTCCCAGCCTCGTTGGCTGATTCCCCCGTTATTTTGAGGAGCAAGGACCTCCATCGTGTTCCCGAGGCCCGCCTCCATCCCCCCAAACGGAACGAACACGTCAGCATCCTCGATGCGGCGTTGATGGAGAGCGGTTTGATGGATGAATGGCTCAAGCGCGTCGCACCCTCTGAACAAGGCCGTTGGGCGTTCGTTGAAGGTCGCCGTCCTCAGCTCCATCACGACCGCCCCCTCCAGTTGGAAGCGGAAGACCGAGGGTTGGTCCAAGCCACCGGTAAAGTGGTTGAGTTGCTCAAATTTTCCCTCGACGAGGCAACGGTTGACCAACTGGTCAGCGTGGCCCTCGAGCACCGGTTGGCATCGGTCAAATTGCGTTTTGACATCGACCCGGCGCTCCAGCCTAAAATGCAAGGTTCGCTCGACCGGCAATTGAGGCGACGCCACGGCGACAGGGACGGTTTTGTCGCCCAACACCCACACGGTGACATCCTCTTGCTTTGTGTTTGTCCGAGCGAAGCCGAACAATCGCCCCCAATTTAGGGGTTTTTCACGGCTCAGTGGCGCGAATGTCATCATCGCGGTCTTGATATATGCGAGGTTGGTCGGAGGGATGCGTGACACTGTGGTGTTAACGTTAAGGTGAAAGATATGGCACGACCAAAGGATGAGGACCTTGGTGATGACTTTTCATACATTCTACGTATGGCAGATACAGACATGGACGGTTTGAAGCCGCTGGCTACGGCCTTGACATCGGTCAAGGGCGTTGGTGCACGGACGGCCATCCAAATTTGCAAAAACACCGGGTTTGATCCGTATTCTCTCGCTGGTTTCCTCGACACCGACCAGCAGGAACAACTCCGAGTCGCGATTGAATCATACGCCGACTGGGCCCTCACCACCGGAGCTGAATGGATGCTTAACCGGCAGCGCGACCTTGCTACGGGCAACGAAATCCACCTAACTGGACAGCAAGTACGGTTCTCATTGCAAGACGACGTCAACCGACTTCGCACCATGAAGTGCTACCGTGGTGTTCGCCACGCATCTGGCAACAAAGTTCGCGGTCAGCGCGGCCGGTCCAACGGACGTGGCGGCTTGACCTTGGGTGTTAGCCGAAAGAAGGTTTGAGGAGGAATTTGAATGGGAGAGCCAAAGTTTTCACGACCAAAGTACGACACACCTTCCCACCCGTGGAAGGCTGACCGAATTGAGGAAGAGCATGCCATCCAAGAGAATCATGGCCTCAAGAACATGAAGGAAATCTGGAAGGCCAAGTCCCAACTCCGACGCCACCGACGCCAAGCCATGCGCCTGATTGGAAACATCGACACGACCGAAGGCCACGGCAAGCGAGAACGCGATGACTTGCTACGCTCCCTCAACCACAAGGGCCTCATTGAATCCGACGCTGCCCTTGGCGACATTCTTTCGCTGAGCACCGAGGACGTGCTCAACCGACGTTTGCAAGCCCAAGTGTACTACAAGGGCCTCGCCTGCACCATGAAGCAAGCCCGGCAACTTGTCACCCACGGCCAAATCTGCATCGGCGACCAAAAGATCACCATTCCATCCTACGCCGTGAGCCGGGACGAGGAAGGCGAACTTCGCTACCACCCTGCATCGCCCTTAAACGATCCAAACCACCCCATCCGAAAGGCCATTGAAGGCGTTCGAGAAGCGGCATCCTACGAGGATGAAGAAGTCGACCCGGAGGCCACACCAGAATTCGCCGAAGAAGTTCGCGAAGCCGGAGAAGCCTCCACTGAAGCCATTGAAGGAGGTGCTGAGTGATGCCCCGCAAAGCCATCGTCAACATCTTCAGCTCCTACAACAACATTCTCATGACGGCCACCGACCTTACCGGTGCTGAGACCATCACCACCTGCAACGGTGGCGAAGTGGTCAAGGCCGGCAAAGACAAGGGCGGACAATTTGCAGCAACCCGAGCCGCAGAACGCATGGCAGATGCGCTCAAGGAGAAGGAATTCAACGAACTTATCGTCAAGTATCGTGCCCCGGGCGGAAACCTATCAAACAACACCGGGCCTGGAGCCCAAGCAGCCATCCGAGCACTCACCCGTGCTGGCATGACCATCAGCCGAATCGAAGACGTTACCCCCATCGCCCACGATGGCACCAAGAAAAAGGGCGGCCGACGTGGACGAAGAGTCTGATGCAAGGAGATGAACACAGATGAAGACCGAGATTGTTGAAGGCTGGCCACAAGGCCACGAAATTCGTATTTTGATCAGCGAAACCGACGCTTCCCAGGTGAACGCGATTCGCCGTGCACTCATCGCCGACGTCCCAAAGTTGGCCATCACGCGAGTTGACTTTTCACAAGGTGTAAATCAAGACAACAAAGGCGAAGTCGTTGAATCCGTCAACGTGCTACCCGATGAGGTGTTGGCCCACCGGCTGGCCATGATTCCCATTCCTACCGCCCTCGATGAAGGCTTGGTCTTCCCGAACGAATGCGCCAACTGCATGGACGTTGTTGAGAAGGACAAGGGTTGCCCCATGTGCCAAGTCCTGTACACGCTTTCGGCACGGGGACCATCCTCAGACTCAGACGAAGAACTCAAGACGGTGTACGCTGGCGACATCACCACCATCTCCGACCCCGTCTTTGACATCCGTGATGAGCACAAGCAAATCCCACTCACCGTCCTTTCCAAAGGGCAATTCCTCGAGTTTTACGCCTTCGCCGTTCTTGGACGCGGACGAGACCACGCCAAGTGGTCGCCTGCTGCTGCTGTTGGCTTCCGCCCACATCGCGTGGCCGTGCTCAACAAGCCAAAAAAGGCAAGCGTTCTGTTCAACCTTGGACTAACAACGACTGACGGGAAAGCCATTGATTCCAAACTCTTCGGCAAAGACAAAAAAATCACCAACGTGAACCACGTGATTGACCTTGAAAATGCCCTCCACCAAGTTGGCGAAGGCACCGGGCGAGATGAGGCGTTTGACAACGCCATTACACTCGAGCCCGTTGATGGATCGTACGTCTTCACCTACGAAACCGATGGCAGCCTCGACCCAGTCACTGCGTTCAACATGGCCCTTGACGAGCTCAAGAACCGCTTCAACGCCCTGAGCGAAGATCTGTCCTCCGCTCTCGCTTGAGAAATTGAGCGCGGGATTCATCAGCCAGCACCCCTTCGCTCGAAGGGATGACGCCCATCACACAACGATGCGGTGGACACGTCACGCTTCTTTTTACGGTCGACAAGACGAATTCTCTGATGCGAAGTCAGGGCAGCAAAGGGGCTGGTTTCTCAATCCATCACGGTGTTGAAGCCACGGGCACCATGCATCGCCGACCGGCGTCTGACGCCGTCAAAATGAGCGGGATAACCCCCGACAAACGTTCGGAACAGATGGCTCCGCTTCTCCCTGAAGTCTCCGTTCGAGACATGAGCGGGGACCATGTGGAGCATGTCGACATTTACCTTGATCTGATTCAAGCCTGCTACGACGCTACCCTTCTTCGCCACGATGAATCAATTCGTCTGGACGTGAGACTGGAATGCCCCCGCAGTCAAGGATTCGGCATGTCCGCTGCTGGCCTCATCGCTGCAGGAAGGGTGATTCACGCCTTGACCGGAAGAGGGCGCCTCGCACAGTACCTAAAAATCGCCCACAGAATTGAACGTGCCCACGGCGCAGGTCTCGGCGACGTGCTCGGAGCTTCCGTCGGAGGGGTTGAACTTCGGTTGTCGCCAGGCGCACCCGGATGGCCGGGCCACGCCGTGAGTTTCACCGCTGATGTTCCGGTGTTGTTGGCGTGGAATCCTCTCGAGGAACGTCACACCTCGACGTACATCAACGACCCGGACTGGCAACGCTCCATCACCGCCGCCGGAGAAACGTGCGTTGAACGGCTTTCGGATGGCGAGTGGACGCCAAAACGCTGGCCGGAGTTGTTGCATCAGTCCAGAACGTTTGCCGCAACTTCAGGCATGCTGGAGGAAGACGAGCGCGCCCACATTTTCCAAGGTGTTCTTCAGAATGTACAGCAGGGGGGTTGGCAATCCAGCATGGCCGTGCGTCTGTGCATGCTTGGAAGTTCAGTCGCCGTGTTGCCACGAAACATCGAACAGGAAGTGAGCTTGGAGGCGTTGGAATCGCTGGCAGTGGGTATCCGAGAACAGGGCTTTGCCTGCCTGATCACGTCAATTTCATCACTCAATCATCTGGATTAAGTCGAGAGAGATCAATCGGACTGGCATCAAGCATGAGAACGCCTGGAAGGAACAGGTTTTCAGAAAACCCGTGCCTGAACATGATGGCTCCGCTCCCCCATTCCTCGATGTAGCGGTTCATCTGCTTCTTCATCTTCTTTCTTTGAAATTCCACGTCTGCCCCGTAGAAGTGCTTGGCGTCAATCCAGGCAACGGGTTGGTCGTTGATGTAGACGTGGTCGAGGAACAGAAGGTCGGGGGTACGCACCGGGCGACCCAGCAGTTCTGATTGCTCCCGGACCATTTCAGGTTGCCGACGAAGACGGATCCCTTGTTCCTCAAACCAGTCAGCAAGGATGTCTTCAAACAGATCGGCTTTGACTTGTGTCTCAGATTGGTCTACGCTTGAAACACGATCAATGGCTTCAGCCGCTTCAAATTCGTCCTGCTCTCGCTGCTTCATGCTCGACGGATTACGAAGGCTTTCTTTGATGCGTTTCTTGGACCACCCCATGGACTCAAGCACCACTCGGAAGATGTTGACCGGAGGAAAATCGTATTTTTTCGAAAGTTCAACGATGGACGTTCCCGCGCGATAATGGCGAGCGAGTTCCTTGCCTTTTGATTTCAATTTGTGGTGAGAGTACACCGTTTTTTGTTGCAGCAAAGCAGAGCGCAGTGAAAGAGCCTGGTCGAGGTTCATCCCTTCCCCTCCCAGCGAAGACGCAATGGCCTCAACTCGGTCATCGGGAAGCCAGCCAAAGTCGCCACGTTTCACCACCATCGACGCCACGCGTTCCTCTGCCTTGAGGGGGACCGGTTCAGGTTCCCATGAGAGTCGAAACGTACGGGGAGCATCCATGTTGTCTGGAAAGGCCATGGGGGCAGGGGTGCGTTCAAAGCGCTGTTCAGCGTCGCTGTTCATGGATTTAATCTCGGAAGAGAACCGCTCCATTTGCTGCTCTTTTCGTGGGCCTCCATACCGCCGTTTTGATGGTGAGCCGCTGCGTTGTTGTTGACGACGGCGCGGCCGAGGCGATTCACCCATGGTACGCCTTGCTAGACGACACTCAATGAAGGCTCCCCCGAACGGTAGCGCTTGTTCACGACGGGTTCATATGCGAGAGTGTTGTCCAAAAAACCATGCATCCAAGCAAATTCCACGCCGCTTTGGTGGTGTGCCTAGTGGCGCTTGTACCGGTTTCATTGACCAGCATGGACGGTGAAACAACGCCAGGCCTCACGTCCACCGTAATGCAAACCACTGGCGAAAATGCAACCGGGTGGGTTGCAAGTGCAGGCGGTGCAAGTTACGAACGCATACAGGCCATGGTTCCCTTGGCAAACGGAAGCATCGTCGTCGGTGGAATGTTCGAACAGAACATTGACTTTGACGGAGATGTCATTGGGTTTTCAAGCAACGATTCAGACTTCGGTATCGATTTCTTTCTCGGATGGGTCGACGATAACGGAATGTGGACGGGGGCCATATCGGGCACAAGCACTGGACTGGACGGCATTGAAGCCATGGAGAAACTCAGCGATGGAAACCTCATCGTCGCCGGCACCTACTGCGCCATGACCAAGGGCGATGCTTGCAACATGACCTTGGGCGATCTTGAGCCAATTGAAAAAACAGCCGACGACCATGAAAACGCTGTGTTCCTCGCTGCCATGACGCCTTTTGGTGAATGGATCTGGTCCACGACCATCTCGAACTCGTACCAAATGTCTGTCATTGATTTGATGGTAACAGCGAACGATGAAATCCATCTTGCATTGCTTCACAGGGATTCCTTGGCCTCCGGTGATGACCTTGCTCCGGGAAGTTTATCCGAAGACTCTGTCGCCATTTTGGCCTTGGACAAAAACGGAGATCACCTTCAGATGCACACCGTGTTTTCAAGTCAAAACCTCGACGGAACAGGAACGCTTTGCTCCGATTACAACGGACAAACCTACTTTGCCACCACGTTCGTTGAACAGGTAAACTTTGGCGAACGTGCGATCACCAGTTTTGGAGGGTCGCACATCGCCGTGGGGCAGTACAACGCCGATGGTTGGGTTTGGGTAAATGGAGCCGGTGGTAGCGGTGACGCAAACGTAGCAGACTGCGATGGTCGGTACGGCGGAGGCATCGCCCTGGTGGGTGATTTTCTTCAGAACATGACGTTCGGTGAAGTTGAACTTCGCCCATCGGTTTGGGTTGATTTCTATGAAGCCCACATCTCGTCGGACGGTGATTGGATGCACGCAACCGCTTTTGGAGGCACCGGAGCCGAACATGCCATCTCCATTCACCTCACGGAACAAGGCGACTCCATCATTCTCGGAAAATCCACGGGTAGCTTCATGCTTGGCGAATACAACCTCACAGACATTGATGGCCTTAACGACGGAAACCACCATGACGTCTTCTTGGGCCAGCGACAAGCCAACGGTTCGTGGGATTGGGCGTTGTCCGCTGGCGGGCAGGGTGACGATGTCCCCGGCGATTTGGCAATGAGTGCCTTGGGCTCCCCGGTCATCTCTTTCATCGCCAACGGCGATGGAGCATACGGTGCCCACGCCTTTGACCAGCGTAATCAATACGATATGGGCCTTTGGTTGTACGAAACCGACCTCGACCTCGACGGCGTGCTTGACGGTCTTGACAACTGTCCAAAACTCGCAAACAACGACCAAGCCAACCTTGATGCAGATTCATTTGGAGATGCCTGCGACACCGACACCGACGGCGATGGCGTGCCTGATGAGGCGGACCAATGCCCGACCGGCGAGATCGTCTGGGGCGCCAATGCGTTGACCGATCACGACGGCGACGGTTGCAGGGACGCAACGGAAGACATGGACGACGATGAAGACGGGATTTTTGACGAGTACGACCTCTGTCCCAAGGGTCCAATGGATTGGATCTCCACCGAGGAAACCGACATAGAATCGGATGGATGTTCTGACGAAGACAACGACGGGGATGGATTCGTTGATCAAGCAGACAACTGCCCTGCCCTCGCCAATCCGACCCAGGCCGATTTGGACAACGACGGCATAGGCGATGCGTGCGACCTTGACAAGGACGGAGACGGGATCTCCATTCCCGACGACAACTGCCCCAATGACATTCAATCATGGGTATCGTTCAGATGGAACGACTACGACAGCGACGGTTGCCTCGACGAGACCATGGACGACGATGATGACGATGATTCCGTCCTTGACGTCAACGATGCGTGCCCACTCGGTGAGAGGAATTGGGGTGAAAATGCCTCAATGCTTGACAACGACGGCGATGGTTGCCACGATAACCTGGAAGACCTCGATGACGATGAAGACGGCATCAAAGACCCCGTTGACCGATGCCCCAGGGGATTAATCGGTCCCGCTCAGCCCGGCCAAGACAACGACGGCGATGGATGCATTGACGCCGTAGAGGATGACGATGACGACCAGGATGGCGTGCTCGACCCGTTGGACCAGTGTCCGAACACCGATGGTGAGGAACAGGTTTCATCGAACGGCTGCAGCCAATACCAGCTCGACGATGACAACGATGGCGTGGAGAACGCATACGATTTCTGCCTTGACACAACCGACGGAGCGACGGTGAACGAACGCGGTTGTGAAGCGGCAACCATCACGCCCTCCAGCGACACAGAAGGCGATGGTGTCAGCGCGTCGATGGTGCTCTTCTTGCTCGCGGGTGCGGTCATTGTCTACGCCGTGTACACCAACCTCCAACGACCCGGTCCTCCACTCCCAAAGGAACCTGCCCGATTTGAGGCCCCTGCTCAACGGCCGATCATGGATGAAGAAGCCTGATCACGCGTAGACCACGGCGGGTGAAAGCGGCATGGCCGACCCGGAACGACCCGTGCCGTCATCATCGCTTTCTCCAACGACGACGCTCACTCGATCGAGTTGCAATTCCGCTGCAATGAAGGCCTGCGCTGCGGAGAGCACAGCTGCTTCGTCAAGAGAAGAAGCGATGACGTCCTTCGATGCGTCGTCCCACTTGAAGACTTGAGGGAGCATCTTCTTGCCCCAGAATCCCATCATCTCACCTTTGCGTTCACCTTGAGCGATGGGGAGGCTCTGCAGAACAGGAATGAATTCCTTTGGATGGCCGCCATCTCCAACAAAGCTCAACGCTGCTTGGGCCATGGTTCGCTTCCAAGCAGGGCTCACTACAAAGGTGGCCTCCGTCGGTGAAGTCCCAAGGTGCCGTTCAGCGACCACGCGGACCTTTCGCGCTTGCTCGAGCACATCACGGATGTACTGCTCGGCGGAAAGTGAAATGCTCTGCTCATCCGTGAGCGAAGCGGGAGATTTCATGTCAATGCAGGAAACAAATCCGCTGGTAGAGGTCAGGCCAGCCCACCATTCTTCAGCGAGATGCGGCGTAGAAACCGAAACCATCTGGGCCCAGTGTGGCAACCACCGCTTGGCGACGTCGACGTTCTGCCCACCGCGTCGCACGTACCAGTTGATGTCTTTGATGATCTCGTAGTGAGACAATTCAACGGCTCTACGCAAGTCATAATTTTCCATGGCGTTGAAGAAGGCATGAATGCGTTGAGTGAACCGAGCCTCCATCCAATCGTCCATCGGTGAGGGCTTGCTTGGCCAGCCCATGAGTTGCTCTGGCATCGTTCGCATTTGCACCATCACGCGATGATTGGCATCGAGGGCGGTATCGGACCAATCCATTCCGGCCGTTGGATTGGCTGCGAAGAGAATGAACAGACGGACAGTATCTGCCCCGTACAATTCGATCATCTCCTCGGGAGACACGGTGTTGCCAAGC
Organism: uncultured Candidatus Poseidoniales archaeon; assembly: GCA_964014905.1. Lineage (GTDB taxonomy): Archaea > Thermoplasmatota > Poseidoniia > Poseidoniales > Poseidoniaceae > Poseidonia. Next base: position 14,252 of record CAXHCG010000023.1, read on the forward strand.
GACTTGCTCATCTTGGCCGAACGTGAACCAAGTGCGTCGCTGCAATGGGGACAGGGACTTCCTTCGTAGGAGGTTGATAGGGTGATGCCGCACGATTGACAAAAGGGCGCTGATTTGTTCACCATGCCCTGGCAGAGAAGTTCGTTGAACGGTTCATCAATGCTGGTCAATCCAAGATCTCGCAAGGCCTTGGTCATGAAGCGGGCGTAAATGAGATGCATTTGAGCGTGTTCAATTCCGCCACAGTAGAAATCCACCTGCATCCAGTGATCGGCGATTTGCTTCGCAAATGGCTCGTCATCGTTCAGCGCATCGGTGTAGCGAAGGAAATACCAAGATGAATCCATGAACGTGTCCATCGTATCCGTTTCCCGACGGGCTTCTTTACCGCATGTCGGACAATCCACCCTCAGGAACGTTTCCGATGTTCCCAAGGGATTGCCGTGACCAAACACCACGTCTCGAGGGAGTTCGACCGGGAGGTCTTCTTCGGGCACAGGCACAGCCCCACACGAGTCGCAATGGATCACAGGAATTGGTGTTCCCCAGTACCGTTGGCGGGACACCAACCAGGGACGTATCTTCCAATTAACGGTCCGCCGACCTCGCCCCGCATCTTCAAGTGCGGTGCACATCGCATCCTTTGCTTCATCACCGTACAGGCCATCAAATCCGTCGAGAGGGCTGTTGACCATCCACCCAAGTTCAGTTTCGGCCTTGTTCAAGTCGGCAGAGGATTCACCGTTCTCCTCCATGACCAGCACGCGCTTGATGGGGATTTGATATTTCTTAGCGAAATCATAATCCCGTTCATCGTGGCCAGGAACGGCCATCACAGCGCCTGTACCGTAGGTGGCGATAACGAAATTTCCAAACCAAATGGGAACGAGTTCCTCGGTCAAGGGATGGATGGCGAAACGGCCAGAAAAGACCCCTTTCTTCTTGTTCATGTTCTTGATGCGATCGAACTCTGTTGTTACGGAGACCTCGTCATGGAGTTCCTTCCAAGCGGCCTCATGTTCAGTGCCGCTCACCAGCGACGCAGCGAGTGGATGCTCGGGGGCGAGGGTCACAAAGGTCGAACCAAAGAGGGTGTCCGGTCGCGTGGTGTAGACTTCAATGTCCTCATCACTGCCCTCAACACCAAAGAGAATGTTGGCACCTTCCGATCGACCCAACCAGTCCTTTTGCAGGGATTTCACATGCTCTGGGAATCCAATGGTGTCGAGACCGTCATGCAACTCTTGCCCGTAAAATGGCAAGTTGAGAAACCATTGACTCATTTCTTTTTGTGCAACAGGCCCGTTGCAGCGCCAGCATCGACCCGCTTTCACTTGCTCATTGGCCAACACCGTGCTGCAGGATGTGCACCAGTTAACGGGAGCAAATTCCCGCGTTGCGAGGCCGTTTTCCATGAATTTTGTGAAAAACCACTGATTCCATTTGTAGTACCGAGGGTCGTGGCTTTTCAGCGTACGACGCCAGTCATAGGAGAAGCCCATCCGCTTGATTTGTTCCGTGATCGAAGCCATGTTTCGCTCCGTAATGTCGTGAGGGTGTCCACCTTCCGACATGGCGGCGTTTTCGGCTGGCATCCCAAATGAATCAAAACCGATGGGGTAGAGGACATCGTAACCCATCAAGCGCTTGAACCGTGCGACGGCGTCTCCGATTGAATAGTTTCGAACGTGCCCCATGTGCATTTTTCCAGATGGATAAGGGTACATTTCCAGACAGTAGAATTTCGGTCGGTCTTGATGAATATCTGCGTGGAACAAGCCTGCTTCGTCCCATTGTCGTTGCCAATCGACTTCGTCCACTGGCTTCGTTTCGGCAGACATTGCGCATCACCGTCCACTGGACAAAAGGTTCCACTCAACAACACGCTATGAAATCCACGCCTCAAACAGAGAGATTCGCTTTGAAACTTCAAGCCAAGTCGTCATGGGTGAAGTCGTCGTTCTGTCTCTTATACACATCTGACGCTGCCGACGAAGGTTCGAGTGTA
>CAXHCG010000024.1:0-16153 GCA_964014905.1 uncultured Candidatus Poseidoniales archaeon
GATGTGTATAAGAGACAGCTCAACGCCGCATTGTCCCAATTGGGCAGCAACATGTCGTCTTGGGTTCGGTTGGACAGGCCGAGGGGGCCTTGTGCCGTGATTTCAAGCGACAGCACACCGGACTGCAGGCCGCGCAAGACATCGGTCGCGCCGTCCACGTCCATTCGCTCGTGGAACAACTTGGAAAGAACCTCCTCCATGACGACCGTCCCTCTGTACTTGCGAAGCAAGGCTTGCAAGTTGATGCGACGCGGATCGACCCCGTGACGCAAAATACCGAAGATCTTCGCCACTTGAGCGAAACGCCACCTTACCTGCCTTGAGTTGGGGACGGTGATGCTGAGAAGTTGCCTGATGGCCTCTGGAGGCGTCTCCATGAGCCACCCTCGGATGTCTTCCGGCCGGACGCCTCCACCCACTTGAAGGGCGATTCGGGTCGGTTCAACGATCAAACGTCCCCAGCTGCCAGACTTGGTAGAAGCCATGGCCAGCAAAAAATTCCCAATGGCTTCGTTGATTTTTGAGCCTTGGCAACTGTTGAGGACAAAGGCGTCGTCGCGCTCCTCCAGCGTCATTGTTCGGTCGGTCGGAAGTGTGCCCGTCGCCTCAACATGGGCCGCAATCGTCTCAGCCAGCATGCTGCGTGCCTCATCATCCAGCGGGTAATCAGAAAGCGAGGCGCCCCGGTCTGGAACCAAGGCCAACGGGTCAAGAGCCGGTACTTCAGGCGGAGGAAGAAGGCCAATGTCGTGGGCGATGAGATGGCGAAGATAGCCCACGTCCCGCGCAACGGATTCGGGAACTGGAGGCAACTCACCAAGCCACTGAGGGGCCTTTCCTTGGTCGTTGACCGGCGCCACGAGAAGTTCAGACTGCTCGGGATCTGCGTCGACGATGAGCCATGTGCGTCCCGCGATCACAAAGCGACGTGGCGTTCCATCGTCGTCTTCGCCAGCGTCGTTCAAGCTGAGAACAAAGGCTTCGTCGACGTTGCCAAGGCTGCGGCGAGTGACGGCGTCTCGAACCCGGTACGTTTTCTTGTCCGGAATCATTGAGAGGTGTTTTGAAACCCATTCTCGCGTCTTTCCTGCCGTTGAATACCACCCGCGAGCGAAACGTTTGGGGACCTCGACCTTTCGCTCCGTGATGGTTCTTGGAATCGCTTCATCCGGGGTGTTGTAGAGGGGCAACTCCTCGGGCAGTTCCTCCCCGCGCGCCAGCGCTTCTTCTCGGGCAACGGCGTACACTGCCTTCGGCCATCGGTACCATGGAAGTTCGCTCGGGACGGGTGTAAATCGAATCACCCATCGCTCAGCGAGCACCTGCAACAGCGCTTCCGTATCGACCCGCTCCCATCCATCAAACTGCGGTGCAGAGGCCAGCAGGGCCGTGGCTTCGTCAATGCTGACGGCCTTGAAGCAGTGGGCCATGAGCACCAATTGGTTAGCGGCGATCACACCGGGACGCTTTCGCCATACAACGGGTTCAATCGCCCCATCCATGGCTCGTTGAGCGACAACGGCTGCTTCCAACAGATGGTCAACGTCCCAAGAAATAACGTGCCCTCGGCCAACGCCGCCCAAGCGATGGTCGGCACGGCCAACGCGCTGGAGCATCCGGTCAACCGATTTTGGGGAGTGGACTTGCACGATGCGACGAACGCTTCCGACGTCAATTCCAAGTTCCAAACTGGACGTACAGACCAGACCTGAGAGAACACCTTCCCTCAGTTCGTCCTCCATCTGCTGGCGAGTTTCAGCGGCCAGGGAACCGTGATGAACGCCGATGTTTAGGTCTGGTGCCATGGCTTGCAACCTCGTTGAGAGGGTCTCGGCATCGCTGCGGCTGTTCACGAACACCAAACACGGAGCTTGCGTTCGTAGAATATGGCAAAGGTGGCGATAGGCAGCGTGCTGTTTGGGACTTAGGGCGGTGTCGACCGCTCCGATTTCATCCTCGGGAATGGGCGTGGGTGATTCAACCGTTAATTCCGTGACTCGCTGCCCGGTGGTGATGAGCGGTTTGGCCTTGTCGGGTGAGAGCCAGTGGGCGACCTGGTCGGGATTACCAACGGTCGCAGAGAGACCAAGGCGTTGCACGCTGTGCCCGGTGAGCGCTTCCAAACGGGAGAGGCCAACGCCCAGTTGCCATCCGCGCTCGGAGGCGGCGAGGTCGTGCACCTCGTCAACGACGACCGCTTGGACGGTGCTCAGCATGGCCCTGAGGTTCTTTCCACTGAACATGAGCTGGAAGGTTTCGGGCGTGGTGACCAAGAGATTAGGAGGTTTGCGCGTTTGTTTCGCTCGCTGCGATTGGCTTGTGTCGCCGTGGCGGACATCGACCCGCAGGCCCACGGCCTCTGCCAATTCGGTCAGCCGGCGATCCACGTCGCGATTGAGGGCGCGCAAGGGCGTGATGTAGAGGATGGAAAGGGAAGACCAACCTTCGCTTAGACAACGATGGAACAGAGGCAATATTCCCGCCATGGTCTTTCCTGAACCGGTGGGTGCGATGACCAAACGGTCGTGGCCATCCATCACGTCGGGCAGCACGTTCTCTTGAACCGGCGTCGGTTTCCACCCGCGTTCGCTCAGCGCAGCGGTCAATGATGGGTGAAGCCGGGAAAAGACGCGCGGCATACTCTCCCCATCCCTGTGGATGTCCTATGCCCACTGCATTTGAGGATTTGGCTTTCAACGGAAGTCAAAAAAAGGCATCAATCGTCGTACTCGTCGTCGTCGAAATCTTCGTCACCCTCTTCTTCTTCCCAGTCCGTATCGTCCTCATCAAAGGCGCCATCGCCGTAATCAATGGATGTGCGGGTGGCGACCGTGAACACGACGGCCAGGGTAAGAATGCTCAAGACAGCAAACATCCAAGCGAGCGGTTGTTCCCGAACCGAATCGAACCAGCCAAGGTACTGGCCGTATGCGATGGTCACGCCGTGTTCAGCCGAGTTGTCGTCGTCGTTGGCTTCAGGAACTTCGTTTTCATAATCCACAACCACGCGAATTCGGTCGACGTCCTCTGATTCCCAAACCACACTGACCGGATAGAATTCTCCTTCATCAATGCCGTTCACACGCACGGTTTCGAAGGGTTGCTCATCGGCACCGGCAAAGAAGGCTACCTTGAATTGCGAGGAGGTGTTGCCGCCGGCGTTGTAGATTGTTGCAGTGATGTCAATCGTTGATCCGGGAGCGATGTGGTCATCGCTCATCTCGATGTTCTTGACCCTGAGTTCTGCGCCCACGGCTCCCAATCGAATCCATTGACGCTCAAAGTCGGTGTCATCGGAAGCCAATTCTGGAATTGGACTTGCCTCTGAGTTGGAGACCACAGGGAACTGATTGCCGGCCGCATCGTAGCCGGTGACATAGAACCCGACAAAGTCGCCAGCCTTCGGAAGGATGGTTCCACCAGCCGTAATGTCAACAACGCCCGTCCACATCACGTTTTGGCCGTCTTGCTGCATGCCGAGAAGGGTTGAACCCGCACCGATGGTCATCGTTCGTGTGGCGTCCCGCATGACCCAGTGGACAACTTGCTTTGAGCCGGTCAAGTCTGCATCTTCCGTTCCCTGGAATTCAACCTCAATTTGCGTTAGGTCGTTGTCAGCGGAGATATCGATGACGTTGAGCGGCGCTATGCGACGGGTGACACGCGGTGCTGCGTCGTCCACGACGACCTGAAGCGTGGTCGAGACAAGTGTACCCGTCATGTCTTCACCACGCCCTGGAATGTTCGTGATGGAAATCAAACACGTACGAGAGGGTGAGGATTGCAGCGTTGTGGCCGAAGAGAGGGGGACTTCCAGTGCATAACCTCCGTCCAGAGTAAGTGAACCGTCGGACCAGAGTTTCTCGCCGTCAAACACCTCAACCAATATACCAACGTCCCGTGGAGCAGGTGTTTGACTGCCTTCGTAGACCACGCGACCAGTGAAGCCCAAACGGTCATCCTTTCGGACGCGACTTCCGTCCGCCACCGGGCCGGTACGAGGCTCGCTAATGTCTTCGACTGCAAAGTCGGTGGGGGAGAGCATCAGGTCGTTTTCCACGCGGAACGTGTGTTCGAGCAAGAGAATGCGACTCGGGTCAGCGTTGCCCAATTCCTTGTACAGCAGAGCAACGTCGCCCATTTCCTCGTCGGGCCAGTCCCAACTGAACTTGAAGTGGAAATCCAGCAAGATCCATGGAAGGCCGGATTCATTGGTGGTTTGCGTCATCTGACTGGTTGAAAGCAAGTGGATGTAGGGTGAGTCGGACCAGAAGGTGTTGTTGGTGCCCGAGTAAGAGATGCTTTGCGCATCTCGAGCAGGGTTGGGTCCTTCGAAGTCAAAAATCAGCGAGATGAATTCAAAGTCAATGGCGGTGTTGGCATCGATAAAGCCCAAGGAAATCGTTTGCTCCATGCCTGCAAAGACCGGCTCGTTGTCCTCGTGCCCGAACCATTCCAGCCCGGTGAAGATGGCGGTTGAATCCTTTCGCGTTCGGAAGGTCGCATCGTCATAGAGGAAGCCCTCGCCGGACTCAAACTTCAGCCATTCATCGTCATCGTTCATGACCGTGAAATGAAGCGGATTCCCCGCTTGGTCGCCTCCATCCCAGAAGTAAGACACTCGGCCCATGTTGGGATTCCGAGAGGTGTCGATGGTGGTGATGAACCACTTGGAGCGAGCTTCGGTTGTGTTGGACACCGCTTTGGTGATGTATTCTTCAGGGTCTGCTTCACCGTTGCGGTTGGCATCGTGGTCCGCTTCAACCCAGTAGTTGAGGTCAAGTTCCATCGGATGGCCAACCCGGTCCTCAACGAGAACCTGAACCATTTGCTCGTTGGTCGCCGCTTCGTAAGCGTCTTCCAAAGGTGCAACTTGCTTGCGTTCGGGATGGGTTGCGTCCACGAGGTAGGTGCGGCGCCACTCGCTGTTGGGTTGTTGAACATGGTCGGGATTTCGCTCGTTGTAGGTCTGAACCTCATAGGTCAAGCCGTCCGGTACGTCGATGGCGGGCAAATCAACGGAGACGAAGAACGAACCGTTGTTGTTCGTGGTGTCCCTTGCCGTGCTCTCAACGTAGCCGTTTCGAGAGATGCGAACGTCAAAGGCGCTGTCCTTGGGGGCATCATCGGTGTCTTGGAACCACATGGCGCCAACGAAGTGAAGTTGGTCACCGGCCGCAACCCACGAACCGCTTTCAACGTCCAGTGAGGTCAATTCTCCGTCGTTGTCCCGAACGTTGAGCCATCCCAGGCCAAACGAGCGGTTCACGCGCAGTCCCTCATCCGAGGTGATGGGCTCGGGAGCAAATCCAGCGGTGCCGCTGTCGTCCAAGCAACCCACACGGAAGCGAACATTGTCCTGGTCGGGCATCTCGCTGGTCACGAAGAACCTCCAGTGTATCTCCAAAATCCCGTTGCTCTCAACGGAATACGATGTCGGGTCCATCTCTACGTACTGAGCCGGATCGTTCGGGGCGGGGAACACGTCGCCATATTGCCAGGAGAGAATGGGCCAGTTGGCGGCACTCCCTGCCGTCATCAGCGTGAGGTCGGCGCTGACCATGGAGTTGGCAAGTTCACCGATCACGTGCTCGGATACCACTTCGTAGGAAGTGAGACGTTCGTGAAGAATTTCACCCTCAGGAATGGTCAAATTGAGGTTGACGGTCTGCATCGTGTAGGTGATTTCAAAGGAAACGATGGTTAATTTTCCCGCAGATTCTGAGGTTAATTGGATTGGGATGTCGACCCATCCCGAACCGGTGTTTGGAATGGCCTCGTTGAGTTTGTCAACCAGGGTGTTGCCGGATTGTTGGCTGGTGACGGTCACCGGCCCGATGAGGGCCCCATCGGTAGCGGCGCGCTTCCACGCAGATTTTCCATCGATGTTCAGCCCCGGTTGGTTGGGAGCGTTGGAGTGCAGCGCGATGGACAAGTCAGAAATCGTGGGCGTGACCGACGTCGAGGACGTCGAGAGCATGATGCGGACGCAGAAATAGTACGACGTGCCCGTCATTGACTGGGTTGAGTTTGGTGAGGTCCAACTCTTCCAACCCGTTCCTGAATTGCATGTCGAACCACTGGTCTTGTGTCCGACATTGACGGTGATGGACGTGCCCGCCGGGCGTGTCTCGTTCCAATCCACGGTCGCAGCGATGACGCTGCTGGTGCCCGAACCAATGTATTGGTAGGCGTAATACCATCCGCTGCTCTGGTAGTTGGTGGTGTAGGACAGAACAACATCGCCCAGAACGGGGGATTTGGAAGCGGTTCCGTTCAGCGTTGCTCGCCACGTGATGGACGTACCTGGGTTGGCGAAGGAAACCTTCTGACCGACCCTGCCGGATTTCCATGTCGCGCCCCCATCGTTGGAAACATCCACGTTGATGCTGGTCCCGGTGGGAACCGAGCCGAAGATGCCGTCAACATCAATGGCGCTAACGGCCCGTGAGATGGTGGTGGACTGACCGACAACGGTTTGTGTCGAGATGGAAGCGGAACGAGAATCAAAGTGGGCTCCGTCGCCGTAAGTGTGGACCTTGCGAATGCCTTGGCTGCAATAGGATGTGCTTGACCAGTGGCAGGAGAACATGACCTTGTGGTCGTCGGTATCGACCATCCCGTAATGACCTCCTCCGGGCATCGTGCGTTCCCCTTGACTTGAGAGCAAACCATTGGCCATGGTGAAGTGGTAATGCTTGCTTTTGTAGTCCGTGTTCATGTAGTAAATGTTGTACATCACGTTGGGCATGCTAACGGTGAGTCCTGCACCGTGGTCGTAGTAGTAAGAGGTGGACGTCATCAGCCAGGTTCCCAAGACGACGGTTGGCGAACTCGGGTTGACTTCTTTGAGGTAGTGGTTTTGTGCAGAGGTGTCGTACACGCCAATGTACATCTTGCCGGTGTTGTCATCGAAATCAACGCCGGTTACGTAGTTCGGATAGCCGTAGTTGTACGTAGCTTGGCAGCTCCACTGCACCTGCGTACCCTGCGTGTTCCAACCAACGCTCCACTTGTTGACCTTGTAGTAGGTGTAGTGAGCTGTGTAAACGTTCCCGTTGTACACGTCTGCATCGTGAATGGAGTACATGGCGGTAGAACCGCAGGAATTGGTGGTGTAGGTCGCCGTCCCAAGGTAGGCGCCGTTGGAGGGATTGATGCGCATGATGGCGGTGGGGGCGCTGGTCATGTATTGGTTTGAATAACGCAAGATGTGAACTTCCGAGCTGTTGATGGGAATGGCCACGCCGGTGTAGCCCCATGGCGTGTTGCTGGCAGCGCGAATATCGCTAAATTGTTTGGTCGGGCTGATGTAGCCTTGATCGCTTAGCGCAACAAATTCGCCCGTGGTGTTGAGGTGAGCGCTCCCAAGCGTAGCGACGGATGAAGAGGACGAGAAACGGGGCATCAATTCCGTCGGGTTGCCTTGGAGGGAAACCGATTGACTGCTCACCTCAAAGTTATCGCGGCGCGCCGTGGTGAACGGCGAGGGAGAGCCAGCGTTTGAGCTGGTGTAATCTTGGTCTCCTGCCCCTCCGTAGTGGGTGTCGGTGGTGAAATTGGTCCACGATGTCGTGCTCGCTTCACCGAGCAAACTGAAACTGGCCGATTGAACGTCCGCCCCGATGGGCAGACTGACTTCACCTGCCGTGGGGGTCCCTTTCGCTGAGAAGGTGTGCTCGTACGAGGTTGTTCCGTCTTTGAATTGGGTTTCTGTGTTGGCAGCACCGGCCAGCGGTGACATGACCGAGAGCACGAAAACAAGCGTAAGGAAGATGGCTCGATGCATGACGGTCACCCGGGGTGTTTCCTTCACGGTTACCATCGCATTTGAATGATGCCCCTCCGGGGCGGAAGACGGATTCTCCAAAGGGATTCAATGCATGGGAGGATTGAAGGCCCCCAACGCCTTGGTTTGAATTGGTGAAGTCATGAGCGATGAGGGCACATTCTTCGGGCGACTGTGGGCCGGACAGCATGGAAAGCAATACGGCGTCAGTGCCGTTGCAACGGGAGCCAGTGGGGTCCTTCTGGTCGCTTGCATGTACCAAATTTTATTCCTTCAAGACCATGCAGATTGGAACGATTTCACGGGTGGAGCCATCATTGGAGCGGTGTTGTCGCTCATCGTCTTCTTGATCGCGTTTCCAGAATTCCTTCGGTTCAGGGGTTATGTCAACCTGCTTGAAGAGATCAAGGAAATTCAATCCACCTCTGAACTTAGGCGCCGCAAAGCCGAGGGCGTCGAAGCCGCCGAGGCCTTGGGGGCTGGCCACCTTGAGCAATGGAATGCATTCCTCGATAGCCGAGGCGTGAAGCGCTGAGACCGAGGCACAGCCATGTCTGACCACGACCCACTGCGAACGCTTCTCCTTGAATTGGCGTTGGCCGTTGGCATGATCGCGTGCTTGGTTGGAGCCATGTTCATCCACACCGGCTCGATGCCGCCGTTGGTGGTCGTCGAGTCCAAGTCGATGATTCACGATGAGGCAGGCGAAATCGGGAGCATCGACGCTGGCGACCTGATTTTGGTGCACAACCAACCGGCGGACACCATCGTGACGTTTGCAGAAGCGACCGACCCCAACAATGCGGCCTTCGGCTACGAACAGCACGGCCTGAAAGGTGACGTCATCATCTACGCCAAAAACGGTGAAGACGGGATACCGATCATCCATCGTGCCATGATGCGCGTGGTTGCGGAGCAAACCGTCGCTCCTGACCGAACGGCCACTTCGCCGTGCCCAAGCGATGCAACGTACGACGAACTGAGGGTTGCAGAAGATGGGTTACCCGGCGATTGCATTCTCACGTGGTCCGTACCGGGAACATCGGTGGTGGACGTGGTTAACATCACGGTTCATTTTGACGGTTCAGACGCGGCCTATTACGATTGCAAGCGCCCGGCGCACAGCGGGGAAAATTACGTTGTTGAACCCTACTTGGTGGTGTGGCAGTGGACGCCGAAACACGAGGGCATGCTCACGTTGGGCGACAACAACAAATGTTCGGTTGACCAAGGCGCACAAGTCACCAATGGCTCTGCAGGTGTCCACAGCGCTTCAGGCATCGTTGGACCGATTCGAGACGATTGGGTCTTGGGTGTAGCTGGAGGAGAAATCCCATGGTTGGGCACGGTCAAACTCATGCTTGGCGGCCCTCAGTCCTACGGGACTCGAGACGTCCCCTCGTCGTCGTTCTTTGCGCTCTTTGCGGTGCTTGGGGGCGTGATCCTCGCACCGCAAGCGCTTGAGTCCGTGGTGCGATGGTGGCTCAACCGGTCGCCGGAATTGACGGCGATGAGCAAGATTGATGCCGATCAAGAGGCGTCATAACCGGCTTCCATCAAAGCCTCTTCCATGGTGAGGTTCCCTTTTGCCACGCGACGTGCAGCAGACAGAGAAATGGTCAATTGTCCCTTTGAGCGTTGACGGCTTATGCGTTGCAAATTACGAAGTTCACCCTCAGAGGCTTGGACTTCCCGCTGCTCATGGACGGCTTTTCCGGACATCATGGCAATTTTGAGGGCGGCAGAACCGTGTGCATGCCGTGGCTGACCCGAACTCGTGCGGTGTTCATTGACGATTTCCACATGGTACCCCAGAGCCAAGGTTCGGTTCAAGAGGCGATCGCGATGCACCGGGGAACCGTGTCCAATTCGAACCAGCACCTGAGCCGGCTGGGTGTGAGCGACCAACCTCACGATGTCACTGAGCGCATCATCGATGGATTCCAAATCACGCTTCCCCATCAGCACCCCGTCAGAAAAAAAGGCGCAACCGGGGCGTGGCCCAGGGTCAATGCCAACGATGAGCTGCTTTGGAGGGGCATCGAGTTGACGAGAAAGAAGCCAAGTGGAAACGGTTTCTTCGACGCTCTCTACGTCCACAGCGACCCCGCGACCCCCAATGGATTCAACTTCTTCCGGCGTCCCGAACCAGTAGGCATCGGCTTCAATCGGTTGAGATGGTGAAACTTGTTTGGCTGGAAGATTCCGACCCTGCAGTTCGCTCAGCAAGCGATGCGCTAGACGAAAATCGTCGGTCCGGACGTACAACCGCTTCACGGTGAGCGTGAACACTGCCTCCTGTTCTAACCTATCGGCCGGTTGAGCCAAGGATGAGAGGAAGTTGGTCGCAGAGGCATGCTTGAGCCGAAGTTATCAAGAACGATGGACACGGATGTCTGCCCATGACAGGCGCCTATGAGCGTGAACTGAGAGAAGTCCTCTCGGGGACTGAAAAGGGCGTCAACGCCGTCACGAGAAGTTGCACTGGAGAGGAAAAAGAACGAATGAGCTGCGTCAAACGCCGCCCGTTTCTTGTGGTTCGTGCGGCCGGTTCCGGCATGGAAGGGAGCGGAGATTTAGTGGCCCTTCGGGGCGATTGCTGCTTCCCCATCGAAGTCAAGTCAACACGAGCAGAGAAGTTGTATTTTTCTGGCCGGACCAAGGACCAACTCCTCGCCATGATTCGAGAAGGCGAACGCTCGGGCCTCATGCCTCTTTACGCCCACCGAAGAAAAGGTGTTCGCGGCGACTCCTGGCGAATCTTTCGGGTGGAAACGGTGGGGTTGAAAGGAACATTGGCTCGCATCGCCGCCATGATTCCGGCCCTTCCGTTGACTCGAAACGGTTCCCCATTCATCGATTGGGAACAAGGCATGCCGTTGAATCGGTTCATCGCCATCCTTTGCTCGTCGGAGGGGGAAAAAGCAAGCAACGCTTTGAGCCGTTTAACCAAACGTGCCGTCAAAGCACCGACCCCAACGATGGCTGAAAACAAGGACAAGAGCGCACAGGACATTCTTGCCGAACTCGCTCGCCGACGTTCGGCTGTCTTGCCATCGTTCACAGATAAGGAATGAACATCGTAAACAAGAGCATGACAAGAACCACAAGCGAAGAATAGCTGGACGCACGTGCTGAGAAATGGTCAACCCACATTGGATGAAGGTCCCACAATTTCAGTTTCCTTCCGACCCGTTTTACACCGCTTAAGAATGCATGAAGCATGTCTCTGAGCATATGACCGCCATCGAAAGGAACGATCGGTATGAGGTTCGTGAAACCCAGCAAAATGTTTACCCACATCAGCCAAAAGAAGAGATGGGCGAAGAAAAGGAGGATGTCGATACCGACGGCAGAACCGACCAGTCCATCGCTGGCCGCCATTAACGATTCTTCGAAGGGGTGAATGGCCACGCCGCCCAGTTCAAACGGAATCAGCAGAATGGTCAACACGTGGAAGGGAATTGAGAGGGCTCGTTGAAACCACGTTCCGTCAAATCGCGGGGAAAAGGGTCCAGCCAACCGATCGATGCCGGCCGTGCCTTCAGAAAGCCCCTCAACGCCGAGGAACGGGTCGCCGGGTTGGACATCGAGGTTGCTCAAACCCTCTTCGCTCCAACCAAGGCCAAGGTAGTACTGGTGTTTGTCGCCAAACGTCGCTTGAAGGGTTTCCCTCGTCCCGTTTTGATGAATGACAACCAAATCCACGGTGTCGTTGCTCGAGTATCCCAAGAGAATGCCACGGAAGTCTTCCGTGGTCCGAACGGGCACACCATCAATGGAGACAAGGGTGTCCCAGGGTTGCATGCCCGCTTGTTCAGCCCCGCCCTCGAGGACAATGCCTTGGATGTGGATGTACTCCTCCTCGGCAACAAACTGCGTTGCCAAACCGCCCAACAGCAAGAGCATGAGAAGAGCGGCGAAGATGTTAGTCGCTGGACCTGCAGCAAACATTCGGAGACGTTCTCGCCGCGGAGCGCGCATCAATTCATCGGACTGAGGTTCAGCAAATGCTCCGAGTGGAAGTGGGCCGAGTTGCAAAAGGCCGAACGAGCGCACGCGCATGCCGTGGGCTCGGGCAAGAAGGCCGTGGCCAAATTCATGGATGACCAACGAGATGATGAACGCAGCTGCACCCCATCCAAGTGGAATAACGGGATTAATTCCGGGGACGGCAACCAATTCGCTGGCCGTCGGGGGCGAGGCTGTCGGGGGCGAGATGAGGGAGGTCACAAAGGCCAACAACATGACCAAGGCAACCAGCAACATGGACACGGAACAGACCCAAAGAGAAACTTCTCCGTAAGCCCTCCAAAAGCGGCGTGGTCTGGCCATCGAATCCAACAAACGTTGTCCCTTCTGGGTTCGTACCATCAAGACAATACCAAGCGCCCGGGTGGCGTTCCAACGGTCAAGGGTTCCGTTTCGCTCCCATGTTTTGATGAGCAGGTACCACCCGAGAAGCAGAGCAAGCAGCAAGGTCCAGTCGGCTTGTACCGAACCCCATGAGCCCACCATACCCTCCCGACGCCCTGTTCCGTCTTGAACATTGATACCGCTCCTTGCCCCTCCGAGTGGACAAACCTTGATGATGGGTTGGCGTTGGTTTGGGTCCATGCACCCGCAGAACATGGCCATTGAAGTCTGGTGCGAAGAGACATGGGGTGAGCGCCCGGTTCGCATTTCAGATTGGGCAAACCACGACGAAACCGTCCAGGTACTCATACGCCTTTCGTCCAGCGTACTGATTGCTGATTTCGTGCTTGACAGCAATGGAAAACTCAACATTCAGCAGCACCTTCACGTGCCGCTTGAGACATGGAATCCCGGCTCCATCCAAGGCTATCGAACGAGCGATGGAAAGACTCGATTTCAACACCGCCGCCAAACCATCTACCTCTCCAGCGAGTTGCGCGTGCCTGAGTGGGGGGCAGCCCTCCTCGAAGAGTGGTTGATGAACATGCGAAGCAACGTCAACCGCCCAAAAGACCGAACTCAGCGCCTGAACGAGATGAAGCGAATGAAAATCTCCGTTGAGCGCAACCTCGAAAGTGCGTCGTTGACCAAAGTTAAGGAAGAACGGGAAGTGCTTGACGACCGATTGGACCGCATAAACGAACGATTAGCGAACTGAGTCCTGCATCGTGGTATCCACGCCGGGGAACTGATCTTCACCCTCTCGGTAAACCGTTCGCATGTTGTTGATGAAATTCTTTTCCTTGACCACGATGGTGTAGTCCCGAATGCCGTAATCCTTCTCGCCGTCCATCATTTCGAGCAGAACCTGAAGGGTGAGGCGGGCACCCTCTCGATGAGGGTAAGCAAACACGCCCATGGAAATTGGTGGAGAAACCACCGAACCCACTTCACCAATTTCTTCGATGGTAGCGAAAAGATTGGCGTACGTTTCAGCGAGCAATTCTCGACGGGTTTCGTCTTGGTTCGGACGCCTGCAATCTGGACCAACCACGTGGATGATTTGCCTGTAGTTGGTCGAAAGAGCAAACGGTTCGGTGGTCACGTTTTGGGTGACTGCACAGGGTGGTGCGTTGATTTTTCGCATTTCGAGGCAAATGTTGCGGGTGACTTGAGTTAGCTCTTTGCCTGCTTTTTTGTGAATCATTGCGTCGAGGCCTTCCCGACCTGAAAGGCGGTTATTGGCTGGTGTGATGAGCACATCGCCGCTGTGATTCCAGACGTCGCCGCCCATCACGCGGAGAACACCGTGCTTGCACGTACGTGCCATGTAGAGTTCCGCCATCGGTTCTGAGAGAAGGCGACCCTACATATTATCTGCGCCGGTAAACGATGGGACGGCCAAAAAAAGCCTCCACGGCAGGCACGTCCCACGAGCCGGCTGAGCGATAGCGCTAAAATCAGCCTTCCAGTGCACGCATCATGTCCACGAAAGCGTTGAGCGTCGCTTTCGTTATGCTCCTTCTGTTGTCCCTCATTCCCCCGACCCCTTCTGAGATGGTGGAGGGAGACGGTGCTGACGAGTTTTTGAGCGATGTTCTGTTTTCTGGATTTTTGGTTGGCTCTCAGGACGACGTATGGAACACGACACCCTACCCGGCCACGGCCGTGCCTCAAGGGTTCACCTATGAGAGTGCGATTGATTACAGCGATGTTGGTGTGCTGATCAACAACCTCTCAGAGGAGAGCAAGGCCATTGGTTGGGCTTTTGTTGCGGCAAGAAACATCACGCTCGACCGCGTCTTTTTGTTCAACAAGCCTGGCACGCCAACGGGCGAAACCATCAATCGAGATCAGTTCGACACCTATTTCGCCGCACCGTTTCTTGAAATGTTGCAAAACCGAAGTTCTGCAACCGGCCTCAACTACCTCGTCACCACCAAGGGAGTCCCCCTCCGGGTGTCCGGTGGGAACGACAAAGCAAGTTTTGACCAAGAGTTAGCCCTCCTCGGAGGCGCTTACAACAGCACCATCGGAGGCGATTACTGGAATTCCCACGGCTACGGGCCTCTCGCTGGGAAAGCCATGGAGCCATTCACTCGGGACAAGTATGGGTTTTTCCTTGTCACTCGGCTCACGGGCTACACCGCGCAGACGGCGATTGAACTCATTGAGCGAGCCAATCAAAGCCTCGGGCAACAAGGCACGTTTGTTCTTGACTTGGCCACGAACCGAAACGAATCTGGCTATCAATTCTGGAACGACGACCTTTACGTCGCCAACACAACCCTGAATGCCAGCATGGGCCTGCCCGTGTTGTTTGATGAAGAACCTGAATTTGTGACCAATGTCTCCAACGTAATGGGGTATGCATCGTGGGGCAGTAACGACGGTGACTGGAACCGAAATTACCTTCCAAACAGCGGCTTTGACACCTTGGATTCAGCGTGGCAAAGTGGTTCAAGGTACTGGAACCACACCTCACCGAACGTTGCCCCCGTGGATGAATTCAACTGGTCGTACCAAACCTCTGCGAAACAAAGTGGAAACGGAGCCTTTGAGGCAAGCCTGCGAACCGATTGCGACCAAGACGGGGGAAAGGGAATACAGGGCGTTTACGGCGAGTACTTTGACAACGACGGCGTCAGTTTCTCCACCTCGAGCATGCCGCTCCTCATTGACCGCCAACCCGATCGTGTTCAGATAGAGCCTCATCTCAATCACGGCGCTTCAAACAATGCCTACCCCGGTTTAGACGACCGATTCAAATCGGATTGGGGAGCCAGGTTTAGCGGCCTCGTGGACGTTCCCGCCACAGGGAATTGGACCTTCTTCATCAACTCAGACGACGGTTCCGAGTTGTGGGTCAACGGCGCCTCTCTCGCAACAAATTACGGAAGCCACGGCATGCGCGAGCGTTCCGGAACGCTAAACCTCACGGAAGGCCTTCACGAATTTCGAATTGAGTTCTTCCAAGGAGGCGGCCCCCACGGGTTAATTTTCTCGTGGCAGGGTCCCACTACGCCCAAGGCAACGATCCCTGCATCTGCGTTTTACGTCGCCAGCGACCTCGTGCCGGAGGCCAACCACTTGGTCCATCATTGGGCCTTCGAAGACGGCAGCGGCACGAACGCCGTCGACAACGGAACCGAGTTTGCCAACCTCACCCTCACCGGGATGGACAACACCAGCTGGCGCTCGTGTCCGGATGGAGGTTGCCTCTGGTTTGACGGAAACAACGATGTCGCTGAAGTTGAGGTTGACGCCTCCAACGGAAACATGACCGTCAGCCAGTGGGTGTGGGCCAACACCACAGGGCAGTCCAATTACGCCTCTACCTTCGCCATCAGCGACCAGGCCGGGTCAAACAATTCATTCCAACACATGGTGTCGAACAACCAATGGCGGTTGCACAACAACCAAACAAAACCATTCGGAGACGTCGTCGCTCAACGATGGACGCACCTTGTGACGGTGTTCGACGATGGAGACGTCCGCCAATACATGGACGGTGTCTTGGTCAACGAGGACATCTATCCTAGCGGTTCATTTACCAACGTTGACGCGTACAAGTTGGGTGTAAACCGCGCGGGAACCGCCTATTTCGAGGGAATGATCGACGAAGTGATGGTCTGGGATGTCGCCCTTGAACACGAAGACATCACTCGCTTGCGGCGCACAATCGTTGACAACTGCACTTCATACTCCGGTGCCGGAAACAGCGTGGCCAGCCTCGAGACCACGTTTTCTGTGCCGAACGAGTTGATGGGCCACGTTTGGAACGTGTACGTGTACGGCAAACGCACCGGCGAAGTCAACGGGGCGTTCAGCCTCACCGTGGACGGGCGAGACAACGCTGGAACACTTGTTTCAACCAACGCCTCAGAACGCAGGACATTCACCACCAGTTGGACCTCGCAGTCCATGCGCATGCGGCCAGCAGCCGAG
>CAXHCG010000025.1:0-16058 GCA_964014905.1 uncultured Candidatus Poseidoniales archaeon
AGCAACTGAAGTGGCCGCTATTACCATCGTTTCCAACGGTTTTGACGGAGGTGAAGAAATCCGGTTGGAATATCCGGGTCGCGGTACGGAATTCTATGCGTACAATGAGCGTAGCCCAACCGGCTGGAAGCGCGGACCGAACGCTGAATCCACTGCACGTTCAATTACAAACGTCATCAACCGTTCGTCCAAACTTGTGTACGCCAACCTTGAGGGGGCTCGCATCTCCTTTGAACTCAAGGACGATGCCCTCAATGCGGCCTCGTTTGTTATCTTTGTTGACGACCCAGGCGGGACGGACATCGTGGCAGAGAAGGGCGGTGTTGTTCTAGACCATCGCGACTTTTCAACGATTCAAGATTACCGCAACGTGGTCGAAATGGTGCTCGAAGATGGCATTATCTCTCCGAGTGAAGATCAACTTCTGTGGGCCATGCGTGAGCAACTTAACATCGACGAAGCGTACCACGTTCAAATGGTCATGGACATCTGCGGTGAAAAGACGCTGAAAGAGTGCACAACCTGTGGAAGCATGGCGGAATTGTATGCTGAACATGCGGCATGGTATTGTCATGCTTGTGAGCAGTGGTGCTAGGGGGAATCAATCCTCAGGATAAGTTTCTATAGTTTACATAATTGGAAGTCCGATGATTTTGTGCAATCATGAATGTGGGCACTCTTCATAAAGTGAAGCGGTATCCCAAAGACGGTGAGCCTATGGCAAAAGACGTGTTATACATTGGAATCGATTTGGGAACCTTCCGTTCAGTGATGGTTTCCTCAGACAGTCATGAAGTGGAAGAATTGACCGTTATCGGTACCCCCAAAGATCCAATCGCGCGTAATTTCCTCAAGCGGGACGTTCTGTTTGGACATGAAGCCTTGAAAAACCGTCTTGCCCTTAATCTGTTCCGCCCACTTGAACTCGGTGTCATCAAGGACACCCCCGAAGACCGCGAGTTCATCGCCCACTTCATCACGCACCTCATTGGATTGTCAGATCCGGAAGACTACGACCGCGTTGTTGCGGTGATTGGTGCACCGGCTGAGGCCAGCCACGTTGACAAAACGGCCATTTTTGATGCCGCAGCTGGGTCCGTCAACTCCGCGATGATTATCTCTGAACCGTTTGCCGTTGCCTACGCCCTCGACATGATCAACCACACGCTAGTCATCGATATCGGCGCTGGTACAACTGACCTTTGCCGCGTCTACGGCACCATCCCAGGTCCAGGCGATCAGATGCACACCGGATACGCAGGAGACTACGTTGACAATCACCTCATCAAAGAAATCCAGTCAAAATACAACGGCGCACAAATCACCAAGGACATGGCTCGACGCTGGAAAGAACAATTTTCCTTTGTCTCAACCGATGCGCCCGATGAACCCGTCTTGGTCGATTTCTCCATTGATGGAAAGGCCATGACGCTTGACATCACCGATTGCATGCAGCTCGCATGTGAGTCCATCGTGGATCCAATCGTTGAAAACGTTAAGAAACTCATCGCTGGTTCCAACCCTGAATACCATGATGAATTCCGTAAGAACATGGTTTTGGCAGGTGGAGGATCATCCATCAAAGGCCTCGGCGCCTTGATCGAGCGACGCCTCTCCGACATGGGGGACGTCAACGTTCACGTGGTCGATGACCCGGTTCGATTGGGTGCCATGGGCGGTCTTCGTCTCGCCATGGAAGTTCCCGAAGAGATGTGGAAGAACCTCACACTCGCTTCTCGCTGAACATGTTGTTTGGACTGAAGTTTCATTTCTCCTGAGAGCGTTCCGACCAAATATCCATGTACTGGTTGGACATCTTAGAACCATGCCTCAGTTAAGCGCAGGGGATGCTGCCCCGAGTTTTACCCTTCCTGCCATCGACGGTTCAACCTTTGACATGTCAAGCATGAAGGGAAAAAAGGTGATTCTGACCTTTTTCCGTTTCTCAAGCTGTCCTTTGTGCAACATGCGGATCCGACGCATCACCCAGCGATGGAATGAGTTTTCAAGCGACGCCGTGATGGTTGGTGTGTTTGACGCTTCCATTGCAGACCTGAAAAAACGTATGAACAAGCACGATGTGCCGTTCACCATCGTAGCCGATGAGACTTATACCCACTTTGAGAACAACGGTGTTAAGAAATCGTTTGGCAAATTCATGTGGGGTGCAGCAAAATCCCCGCTCACGTTGTTGCAGGCAACCTTGCGAGGTTACGTACCGCTCACCATGTCGATTTCCAAACTGTCAACCATTCCAGTTGACATCCTCATTGATGAGAATGGAAACATTGTTGAGGCACATTACTGCAAAGATACATCGGATCACTTGCCAATTGAGAAAATGATCGCATTCTCGCACGGAAACCTCTGATGCATCCCGCACCATCTCTGTTTTGAAACAGGACGGCAGCCGATTGGCTGTGCCTGGCAAACGGCGTTGTCCTCAGGCTTTTCCGGCCTTCTCGACCTCAGCCCAATCGCGCATAAAACCCTCGAGGCCTCTGTCAGTTAGCGGGTGGCCCATCAACTGACGAAAGGTTTTGGCTGGCATGGTCGCCGTGTGTGCACCAAGCTGTATGCACTGGAGAACATGTGTCGGGTGGCGAATCGATGCGGCCAAGACTTTGGTTTCAAGATGGTAATTGTCCCACGTGTTCATGATTTCTGAGATGAGTTCCATTCCATCGTGTCCAGTGTCGTCAATACGACCGATGAACGGTGAGACATACGTGGCTCCGGCCTTCGCTGCCATAAGCGCTTGAGATGCTGAGAAAATGAGGGTGACATTGGTGTCAATGCCATCATCCGTCAGAATTTTGGTCGCTGCAAGCCCTTCTGGCGTGCAGGGGATTTTGATGATAACGTTCTCTGGAAGTTCAGCCTTGAGTGCACGCCCCTGTTCAACCATGCCCGCCGTGTCCATGGCGGTTACTTCAGCAGAGATTGGGCCGGAGCAAATGCCGGCGATCTCTCGAACGACCTCTTTGAAATCGCGTCCAGATTTTTTGATGAGCGAGGGATTTGTGGTTACACCGTCAAGGATGCCCCATGCTGCAATTTCTCGAATTTCATCAACGTCGGCCGTGTCAAGGAAGAATTCCATGGTGTCGCTTCAGTGAAGAGGTTCTATGAACTCTCCCCCGTGGTTGTACAGACTAGTTCAGCCCTTTCGTGCGATGGAGCGTTTTGCAGCCGCAGCAATGTACGGAGCGGAAATCTGCATGACTTCAAGCATTTCATCCGCCTGTCCAGATTCCCCAAAGCGGTCCTGCACGCCCACTCGCTCAAGGGGAGCATAGGTGTTGGCCGTCAAGTGTTCAGCTACGGCGCCTCCGAGCCCACCGATGATGTTGTGGTCTTCCGCCGTCACAATGGCTCCACACGTTGCGACCAGTTGGTCCACGAGTGCTCCATCGAGGGGTTTGAGCGTGTGCATGTCAACAACGGTGGCGCTTATTCCATCTGCTGCAAGTGCTTCTGCTGCTTTGAGGGATTGAGACACCATCACTCCACACGCAATGATGGCAACATCCGATCCATCCTTCAAGACGATGCCCTTTCCAATTTTCACCTCGTTTTCCCGTCCTTCGTAGAGAATTGGTGTCTTGTTTCGGGCGGTCCTTGTGTAGGAGGGTGAGCCGGACGAAGCCAATTGAATGGTAAGTTCCTTGGTAGAGACCACATCGCTCGGATGCAGAACAATCACGTTCGGAAGGGTTCGGTATATGGCCAAATCTTCAATGGACTGAGCCGATGAACCGTCGGTGCCCGTGTGCGTTCCGCCATGGCTCCCGCACACATGAACCGGGAGGTTGGGCCGAGCCACTCCGTTTCGCATTTGCTCAAAGGCTCGCTCGGTAAAGATGGCAAACGTGCTAGCAAAGGGGATGTACCCCGAAGCAGCAAGACCGGCTCCAACAAGAAGCATGTTCTGTTCACCAATGCCGCACGACACCGTTCGCTCGGGATGGGCCTTACGGAAATGGAGTGATTTCGTGGATTTCCCCAAATCCGCCTCCAAGACAACGACCTTCGGGTTGGAAGCCAATTCAAGCAACGCTTCGCCATAGCCATCACGGGTTGCACCCATCTTGGTCATGCACTCACCTCGCCGAGTTCAGCCATGGCTTGAGCGTACTGTTCATCGTTTGGAGCAGCCCCGTGGAAGGCTGGATTGTCAGCCATGAAGGAAACACCGTGGCCTTTCACGGTGTGAGCGATGAGGATGGAGGGTCCATCGGTTGATGAGGACAGGAACTTCATTCCGTCGACGACTTCTTCCATGTCATGGCCGTTGATTTCTTTGACGTTCCATCCGAACGCTTTCCACTTTGCAGGGATGTCAAACATTCGCATTTGTGCTTCACAGAAATCATCGTTTTGGATTCGATTTCGATCCAAGATGACGTTTAAATTGCCAAGTTCATGGTGTTTGGCAGCCATGGCTGCCTCCCAGATGCTCCCCTCTTGGATTTCACCATCGCCGAGCATCACGTAGACTTGCCGCTTGCTGTCGGCGAGGCGGCCCGCGATAGCCGACCCCATACCGAACGAAAGCCCCATTCCAAGTGAACCAGCGGAGAAATCCACGCCCGGGCACCACTTCATGTCGACGTGCCCCTGGCAGACGCCGCCCAACACGCGGTACGATTCAAGATCGTTTTCGGAAATAAATCCCATCTCGGCTAGAATCGCGTACATGCCGGGTGAAGCATGACCTTTTGAAAGAATAAAGCGGTCCCTGTCTTCCCAATCCGGTTCGTCGGGTCGAACACGAAGCGTGGTTTTGTAGAGTCCAACCAAAAGGTCAATTTCTGAAAGCGAACCACCAGGGTGGCCTGCCTGCGCCCGGTGGACCATGTTGACGATATGAACGCGGCACATTCGTGCGGTCTCTCTTAATTCATTCATATCCGTCATGCATTCACCAACAGAGAAACGCCTGTGTGGATGGCCTTTGATGCTTGTGGACGCATCGTTTCCCAAATGAAGGCGCTATTCTTGCTTTTTTGGTTGGAATGCGTCCAGTGTATTTCGCACGGCTTCAGCCGTAATCATGACGGTATCGCTTGCCAAATTGCCACCTTTGGGTAGCGCTCTTGAAGCGAGCCATATGAAGACTCCAATAAACCAAATAAAGAACGTGAGCGATAGGGCGTCGTTCAGCGTTGTGATTCCAAGTTCTTCTTTGAGATTTATTTTTGCCACAATAAGGACGGCGATGAAGACGCCCATGATGGATTCACCTGCAATGAAACCAGCGCCGATCAGTACGCCACGGCTTTCAACATCTTTCGCTGCCGCCAACGCCTTTTCTGATGGTTGCTTCCGAAGAACTCCGTCTGTTCGAAGATGGGCGCTTCGTAGCATGATGTGAGAGATGACCCCCCCGGTCATGATTGGGACGGACAACCCCAATGGTAGGTATATGCCGATGGCGACGCTCATTACGGGCATTTGCAACCGTATGAGCGCCACGGCGATGGCGGCGCCCAACACGACCATTTGGATGTTTAAATCGCCACCGAATGCGCCTTGTACAATGGCTCCAATGAGTTCAGCTTGTGGCGCAAACAGTGCTTTTGAACAGGTAGGGTCGCTGGGAAGAGGATTCATTTGGCACGCTGTTTGTGAGATGCGAAAGGCATCATGCAGGAGAGAAAGGACAGGACCGATAACAACTGCACCGGTAAGTACACCGATGATCTCTGCAACTTGTTGTCGCTTTGGTGTCGCACCAAGCATGTGCCCGGTCTTCAGATCCTGCATGACGTCGCCAGCGATGGCGGCGCTTGAGGCAACGATCGCTGCAATGAGCAACGTCGCAAACATGAGGTCTTGTTTGGCCATGCCGAGCATGAGGTCACCCACGATGTAAACAAGTCCAACCGTGAACAAAAGCGTGGCGATGGTCATGCCTGAAACGGGTGAATTTGACGAACCAACGACACCGGCAATGCAACCAGCCACGGCCGCAAAAAAGAACGCTACAAAGGCCAAGAAGAGGGCGCCAGCAAGCGCAAGCACGAAGGATTCTGTTGCCCACCAATAGAAGAAAAAGGTGAGTACAACCAAAACGCCGCAAACGGAAAACACTCGGTTCATTGGAATGTCTTGTTCAGTCCTGGGCAAGTCCCCCGCACTTTCATCGGCCTTCACGAAGGCTTTGGAAAGTCCTTGGAAGATGGTTTTCCGCATGCTCCACAATGTGTAAATTCCACCGACAACCATCGCCCCAACACCCACGTAGCGAACTTGTGTCGACCAAATGACGTAGAATCCATCAACCAGTGAACCCGTGGCCGGCCATCCATAGATGAGGCCGTACATGGGGACCAATAAACCGAAACCCAATACACCACCAAAAAAGATGAACGAAGCAATACGAATTCCAACAATATAACCCACGGACAGCAGGGCGACTGAGAGATCAATTCCGGCATAGAGTCGTGTGGAGACGACGGAAACAGCCACTTCCACTGTATGGTGAGTGATTTCAAACCCTTTCACCATTAATCCATACAGGCCGCCAATGCCCAAAGCATAGAGAATAGCGAGGGCACCATCGCCCCCCTCCTCACCAGCGACAAGCACTTCACGGCACGCAACACCCTCCGGGTAGGGAAGTGCCTCTTCAACAATGAACAACCGGCGTAAAGCAATGGTGAACATTGTTCCCAAAAGCCCCCCTAGTGTGGCGATGATGAGTGTTTCCATCCACTGTATGCTCGTCCATATGTTCATGACAAGCAACGCTGGTACGGTAAAGATGACACCAGCAGCAAGGGATTCTCCAGCAGATGCCATCGTTTGCACGGCGTTGTTTTCCAAAATTGAGACATCCTTGAACATGGTCCGTAAGATGATCATCGACATAACAGCAGCAGGGATGCTGGCGGAGACAGTCATGCCTGCATACAGGCCGAGGTACGCATTCGCTGCCGTCATGAGGATTCCAAGAAGTATGCCAACGATGATGACCCGACTCGTTAATTCAAGAGGGGATTCATGAGCGGGAATGTAGGGTTCACCCGTTCCGCTCATGGGTCTTCCAATCTGTTCCAGTAGGTATAGGCTACGATTGGCACACTTTCCTTTGGTGTTTTCGTGGAAGGGACCCCACCCGCCATAATAATAGGTGTGAGGTTACGAGCAGAAAGATGTCCATGCCCCTGTGGCAAGGTCGGGTGAGCCGTGGTGGAAGAGTATTGGCACAATCTTTCAATCGCTGAGAGTCTTGTAGCCCAAGACAGTTCAGAGGACGGTATTTCGGTTGATGAGGTCGGTGAACGGAGGGCTAAATTCGGATCAAACAAGTTGGATGAACCGGTGAAAACGTCGGCCTTCCTTCGGTTTATGTCTCAATACAACGACCCGCTCAATTACCTTCTGATTGGTGCGGCTTTGGTGGCTCTTGCGATCAAACCTGACCACCCTGGGGATGCGATTTTCATTTTCATTGTGTTAACGGCCAATGCCATCTTCGGTTACTGGCAAGAGACTCAGGCCGAGCAAGCCATGGATTCTCTCAAGCAAATGTCCATTTCCAATTGTGTCGTCATACGTGGTGATTTTGAAAGCGAGGTGCCGACGTCTGAACTGGTACCCGGCGATGTCGTTCGTCTCGAACAAGGACTGAACGTGCCCGCAGACGTTCGCCTTCTTTGGTCGCAACAATGTAAAATTGATGAATCAGCCCTGACGGGAGAATCGTTGACGATACGAAAAACGACCGACCCTCTGCCTGTGGGGACCGTCCTTGCAGATCGCAACAACATGGCGTTCATGGGAACCACCGTTTCTTCGGGCCGTGGGCTCGGTTTGGTTGTCGCTACTGGCATGACGACTGAGTTGGGTAAAATTGCCAGCAACATCGCCGATGCACAAACGCCAAAAACGCCGTTGGAAATGAAGCTGGAGAGTCTTGGAAAGTTCCTTGCGTTCATCGCGCTTATCGTTGCCGTTCTGTTGGTATCCCTCAACCTGATTGTATCGTACACCAAACCGGGTATCGATTTGAAGGAGGTCGTCGTTCAACAATTCATCATTGCCATTGCCATTTTTATTGCCATTGTACCCGAGGGTTTGCCCATCATTTTGGTCATAACGCTCTCCCTTGGTATGCGAAACATGGCGAAGCACAAAGCCATCATCCGCCGCATGAAAGCCGTTGAAACACTGGGTTCTACGACCGTCATTTGTTCGGATAAAACCGGCACACTCACTAAAAATCAGATGACCGTGCGGAAAATTCTGACGCTGAACCACACTTACCAAGTCACAGGAGAGGGGTTCGAACCGTATGGCCACTTGGTGGAAGACGGCTCCGAGTTAACTGACTCTGACCTTTCGTCTTCTCAGTCAGACCTTGGGTTCAGGCTTCTGGGCGCTTGTTTGTCGCTTTGCCACAATTCCAACATTGTCAAATCGGACGGACACTGGCAAGCCATTGGCGACCCAACCGATTCAGCCTGTGCAGTCGCGGGGTGGAAAATCAACGGTGATGTCAAGAAATTTTCTCATCGACATCCTCGCATCAATGAATTCTTCTTTGACTCGGTGCGTAAGCGAATGAGTGTTGTGCATGAATACGAAGGTGAGCAATGGATTTTTTCAAAGGGGAGCGCCGGTGCATTTCGGGACATTGCCACAAAAAAGATTGTTGGTAATTCAGTTGTCTCGCTCACTGAAGACGACCGAAACATCATCTCAGCGATGAACGATGAAATGGGTTCTAAGGCGATGCGCGTCATTGCGATTCTTGCCCGCCGTGTTGTGGATGGAGAAGACGTTGTATCCATCAAAACCGTCGAAAACGATCTGATATTCCTTGGATTGATTGGAATCATGGACCCTCCACGACCAGAGGTGAAAGCAGCGATTGAAACGTGTCAGCGGGCTGGAATCAAAGTGAAAATGATCACCGGTGATCAGCAAATGACCGCCGCCGCTATTGGCTCAGAACTCAACATCAGTTCTGTTTCGTCAAGATCCATCGACGGGAAAGAACTTGCAGCATTGAGCGATGAAGAGCTACTGGAAACGACGGGTGGTGTCGCTATTTATTCCCGCGTGACACCGGACCAAAAAATGCGCATTGTTTCTTCACTTCAAGAGCAAGGTGAAATTGTGGCCATGACCGGAGACGGTGTAAACGATGCCCCTGCTCTTTCGGGAGCAAACATTGGGATCGCCATGGGCATCGCTGGAACGGACGTCGCGAAGGATGCCTCCGACATGGTCTTGCAAGACGATAACTTTGCGAACATTGTCCACGCAATTGAAGAGGGTAGGAAAATCTATCAAAACATCCGCAATTTCGTGCGGTACCAAGTCTCAACCAACGTTGCTGCCGTTTTGCTCCTTGTTTTGGCGACCCTTTTCTTTGGCCCCGAGGCATTACCGTTGACGGCAACGCAGATTTTGGTGATCAATATCCTGATGGACGGTCCTCCGGCAGTAGCCCTGGGCGTCGAAAAGAAGCACGGTAGCGTGATGGACCGCCCGCCTCGACCGGTGGACGAAGGTCTTCCCAACAGCCGCGACATTTCGCTAATTTTCTATCTTGGTGCAGTGATGGTGATCGGTTCACTTGCTGTGTTTTACCTTGCAGGAGGGGCATTAGCAGACCCGAGCAACCAGTGTGGATTGATCCCCACAGAAACCACAACAACCGCCTTTGACATGCAGCTTTGCCTGGCTGGCGATGAAACGGCCATCGATGATTGGCAAACCTACGCTGATGGGCATTATCACCACGCTCAGACAATGACGTTTGCTGTGTTCATCGTCTATCAGTTGTTTAACGTCATGAACTGCCGGTCAAACGAAGCGAGCGTGTTTGAACTTGGGATGTTCTCAAACAAAGCCATCAATTATGCCCTGCTTATCTCGTCAGCCCTGTTGCTCTTTTTCGTTCAACTCGCAGAAATCTCGATACCGCTGATTGGCATTGAAATTGGAGCCCTTCTTTCCACCAACACCCTTTCCCAGAACGATTGGACGGTTGTCGTCCTCATCGCATCAAGTGTGTTTATTATCGAGGAGTTCCGAAAGTTCATTGTAAAATCCAAGATTTTTGCCGTCCGTCAACGCTGATGGAGTTAAGCACATCTTCTTGAAGAAGAAACGTCACGAACCTCCATGATGGCCAGTGCTCAACCTGCCCCCTTGGCAGGTGAAGACGCTTTCTGGCTTGAGCGGCTTTCCACCAGTCTGCGCTCAACAACGTGGTCGCCGGCGTTGGCGCCGTTGGCCGATAAACTCGCAAAAAACATACCACTCAGCCTTCAAGACGGCATGACGCTCTACCAGCACCCGGACCTGCATGAGGTCGGGGCGCTTGCCCACATGGTGCGTGAATCGCGTTTTGGCAATCAAGCGTTTTTCAACTCCAACGTTCACATTAACCAAACGAACATCTGTGTGTTGGCTTGCAGGTTTTGCGCCTTCCGCAGAAGCTCAAGGGCGGACGACGCGTATGCAATGTCAATCGATGAATACATGGATGACCTCGCCACGTATGCCCATGCCATTGACGAAGTACACTCCGTTGGCGGCCTTCATCCTGATTGGGGTGTTGAACACTACGAAAACCTGTTTTCACGCATCGCACAAACTTACCCCTCTATTTCCATAAAAGCCTTGACCGCCGTTGAGATCAAACATCTTGGTCAACGCTCTTCGATTTCGACGAAGGAAGTGTTGGCTCGTCTCAAAGCTTCCGGGTTAACATCACTGCCCGGAGGTGGTGCTGAAATCCTCGACGACAGTGTCCGTAAAATCATCTGTAACGGGAAAGAAAGTTCGGCTGAATACCTTCAAATCCACAGGGAAGCCCATGAAGTTGGGCTGCCTTCGAACTGCACCATGCTCTTTGGAACGATTGAGGCCTTGGAACAACGTCTTCAACACATGATTTCACTGCGGGAACTCAATGCTTCAACAAAAGGCTTCCAATGCTTTGTCCCGTACCCTTTCCTGCCCGACGACACCCGGCTTCCACAAGCCCAATTAGCAACAGGAACCGAGGTGCTGCGCACCATTGCCGTTGCTCGCCTCATGATCAACACCATACCCCACATCAAAGCCTACAGAATGAACATCGGCGATCACTTGGCTGAACTCGCCCTCCAGTTTGGAGCAGACGACATTGACGGCACCGTGCAAAAGGAATCAATCATGCACCTGGCTGGGTCCTCTGCACCCCTTGACCATGACCGTGCCAAACTAGCACGACTGATCAAAGATGCAGGTTGTGAACCGATTCAACGTAACACCACCTACACACAATTTGAACCGTACACGCCGCCAGTTATCAAGCGACGGCGTGTTCTCCCTATGGCGACTCAATGAAGTGATGACATGGGCGACACCTGGACCTCGACACTGGGCAGGGTCGCTTTCATCAATTGCGACCCGCTTTATCACAATCTCTCACGGGACTGGAGTGTTTTATCGGCTCCCCCATCTTGGTTGACGGGTCATGTGCTGCGGCGGGATTGTATCCTCGCACCCATACCCGCTGCCGACTATGCGAAACACGCTGATGAGCTGGTGCTCTTGCCAGACATTGGTATCGGCAGTCAAGGCGAGGTTGGGAGCGTTCTGTTGTTCGGGGGCGTGCCACTTGAATCAATGAAGACCATCGCTCTTCCGAGTGATTCTGCAACTTCTGTTGCGTTATTGAAGCACCTCATCGCCAAAAAAGGGCGGACGATGAAGTACATCTCCACTGGTCCTGATTACGACTCCATGATGGCCATGGCTGACGGAGCCTTGCTCATTGGAGATCGTGCTCTTGAAGCCGCACGGGAATTCCCCGAAATGGTTCAAATGGACCTCGGCACGGCTTGGATGAAGGAAGAAGGTTTGCCAATGATCTTCGGTGTGTTTGTCGCACGGAAGGATACCCCCAAACCCCTGCTTCTCGCAGCCCACGCATCGCTTCTGGAAAACCTCGTTCGTTTTGAAAACGAAACCAGCAAACGACACGACGTTATTCAGTGGTCAATGGATAAGTCTGGTCTTTCTTTTGAACGGCTCGACCAATATTATGGAGAGGTGTTTAACCGTCTCAACAAACACCACCTCGATGGTTTGTTCTGTTTTCTAAAACAAGCGTGTGGCATGACGGATGAGCCCGAATTCGCTTGGTCGTAATGGCTGCCTCTGTATTCAAATTCAAACGGATGGTTCATGAAGGGCCCACAGGTGGATAAAAACATGGTCGTTGAACTTCCCCTCGATGAATCTGGCAACAAAATCGTCCGCATCGGACACAGCCCTGACCCAGATGACGCCTTCATGTTTCATGCCATGACAACAAACGCCTTCCCTACCCCAGGGTACAATTTCGTGCACGAACTGCAGGACATTGAAACGCTCAATCACCGTGCCATGAATCAGGATCTTGAGGTCTCAGCCGTATCCATCCACGCTTATCCAGACATTGCAGAGCACTATGCACTGATGAACTGCGGAGCCTCGATGGGTGAAGGTTACGGCCCCATGGTTGTTTCCAAATCAGGCGTCACCAAGGAGGAAATCCGGGCATCTGTTATCGCAGTTCCCGGACTGAAAACAAGCGCACACCTTGGACTTAAACTCGCTTGGGGAGATTGTCAAATCGCCGTTGTTCCATTTGATGAAATCATTCCGAGGGTTCTTGATGGAACATACCTCAGCGGCCTCATTATACACGAGGGTCAGCTCACCTACGTCGATCACGACTTGGACGTTCACATCGACCTTGGAAAATGGTGGAATGCACGGACACCCAATTGGCCAATGCCCCTTGGCGGCAACGTTGTGCGCCGAGACCTTGGTGAAGAAGTCATGCAGGACATCACGAAGTACACCAAAATGAGCATCGAACACGCACTTCGTTCCCCGGAAGACGCGCTCGAATTCGCAAAGGCCTGGGGTCGGGGAATCGATGACGAAACCAACAAAGAGTTCGTTGGAATGTACGTCAACGACCGAACGATTGACTACCAACAAGAAGGCCGTGATTCCGTCCGCCTCTTCATCAAAGAAGGCCAAGAAATCGGCATGATTCGGTCGGACTTTGACACGGTAAGCATGCGGTTTATCGGAGAACCGTGAGGTTAGCACATGTCCATGGAAAGTCGCCTACCACAAGTGAGTCAATACGGCTCTGTCGACCCTGCTCCACCCCTACCATCCAACCGCGTATCAGAGCTGACCGAACGCCTCTGCGATGAAGAATCACCCATGTTCCAACGAATGAGAGCGGTGTTTTCTCTTCGCAATGAACGTTCTAACGAAGCCTGCCTTGCGCTCTGCAAAGGATTCACAAGCACAAGCGCACTGCTTCGCCACGAGATCGCCTACGTTCTCGGCCAAATGCAAAACACCGTGGCGCTCCCAACCCTCATTGAACGACTTTCAGACGAACAAGAACACGTGATGGTGCGCCATGAAGCAGCGGAAGCGATGGGAGCCATCGGTGACCGTTCCGTTCTACCAACGCTGAGAAAATTCAGTCAAGATCCGAAGCCTGAGGTTGCAGAATCATGCATTGTAGCGCTTGATCTCTTGGCATGGGTCGAAGGAGCAGAGTTTGAACAAACGCAATGGTAGGTTCCCTCAAGTTCAAAGACTAAGGCGATAACCCAATCATAGGAAGCGACACCATGCCACACGACCACATCCAACTCGCCCAAGCACCGAACGGGGAATTGGGCCCCCGGTGCCATGATTGTGGAATGCGTCTGACCTTTGGCAACGCCATGGTCGTGAACAAGTTCTACATGTGCTGGGAATGTTATGTCAAAACCACGGGGTCTGATACGGCCACGGAAGTATCCGATGCTGACGAACGTTTTTGGATGAAACAGGAATAACACTGCTTTCTTCAAGAACCCTCACCCCGTGGTGTGCACGGGGGACGCGCATGTCAAGTGGTTGGGCCAGATTTGCGCACCGATTCGGCCAGTATTACCAACATGCACCCATGTGGTCACCACCCAGGATTAAAACGCGAGAGTGGATGTTTATTCCTTTTGGAGGTGCTCCGCCTTTGCGTCATAAATCATTTTCAAGCGTAAGCCAAGTCCAATCTTTCCTCACCCAAAGGGCCATGCATTCTTGCTTTTATTCGACTGCGTATTGGCAGCGGCCTTTTGAACTTAAGATGGCGGACAAGCTCTGGCAGGGTGCAGACTTGATTTTTGATTTGGATGGCGACCACCTTCCTGGGGTCACGGACCGTGATTTCCCAGGCATGCTTGAAGTCATCCAAGACCAAGCTTGGGCTCTTTGGAATGACTTCCTCGAACCTGAATTTGGCTTTTCGGAGGACCACCTCCAGGTGACGTTTTCTGGACATCGGGGTTTTCATTTGCACTATCGAGATCCAAACTTGTTTCACCTAGACTCAGAGGCACGCAGGGAACTTGTTTCCCACATTCGAGGTGAGGGAGTTGATGTTCAGGGGGGCTTAGCGCGATACCACGACATGGAAGCCAAAGGTTGGACGCAACGAATACGGCAGGGAATGGATTCAATGATCGAGACGCTGCGTCAGATCCATCAAGGTGCGGAGGGAAGTAGCTCAGAATTGCGTCGACTCGAATCAGCGCTGCAGTCCCTCCAAGACCGCGAAGGAAACACATCACAACGTTCGGCGACGGCCATTAAAAGGCTCGCTGAAATCCTCGGTCATGACCGCCGCGTTGAACGTTTAAAGCAAGGTAAATTTGAGATTCTTGGAAACTACCAAGCCTTATTTCTCAACTTGCTTAAAGCGGACGCCTCTGTGGTTTTGGGCTCCGCAGGTGAAACAGACGAAGTGGTCACGATTGACGTCCGTCGGCAGATTCGTTGGCCAACATCGCTGCACGGTAAATCCGGAATGCGTGTGAGCGAATTTCCACTTTCGCGCCTCGATCCAGACGGTTCTAATCCTTACAACCCTCTCCATGAGGCCTACGTCCTGGGCTTGGATCAGACAATGGACGTGGAGTGGGTGGTGGATGATGCCATTGCTCAATTTGGCGATAGCCGTTTTGAAAGCACCGCAGGAGAACGCATTCGCGTCCACGAATCTGGCGCGACCTTCCTCGTTTTGAAAGGATGGGCCAAATTAGCTTGAGGCGATAGTTAAGGGCGAAAGAACCCTTCCTTTCCCGAGCCAATGACCGGTAAGGTTCAAGGGTGGTTTCTCATCCCTTAGGCCGAGGTGAGTCCGTTGGGTCTGCGCAGAGGGAAGAAATCCAAGAAATCGGAAGCCACCCTGCCCATGCCAGATTTGCCACCTCCCGGCGGACTCCCTGCCCCGTTGCCGTTGCCACCAGGCGGCCAACCGCTCCCACCTCTTCCTGGACTCCCAGCGCCCGTGGACACGTCCACCGCCATTCCTGCACCAGCGCCTGTTCCAATTCCCATTCCCGCCCCTCTACCAGTGGCGGCCAGCACCCCCCTCCCGACGCCGGTCAATGACCCTGCAACAACATTGTCGGGCATCACAGAGGAAAAGGGATACAACGACCTTTGGGCCAAGCGTTCCGAAAAACCTCTCCAACAAATTTACGGGCACATCGACCGGATCAGCAACAAAGAAGCAGGCTCGCTCCTCGATCGCTATGCCGATCGCTTTGGCCATCATCTCGACCGAGAAATTATCGTGATGAGAAAGGCAGCGGTAGAAGAAAAAGTAGCCGAAATTCGAGACGCACCGACCGTTGAGCTCCTCAATGAGGAACCGTCTGAACCCGTAAGCGAACTGCAACAGGTTGAGGACGAACTGCGGGCGCTAAAACCGCTCTACCAGGAAGCGAAATCACTGGGTGATAAAGAAACACTCGCCGAATTAACGCCAACGCTTCAGGCCCTGATGAGCAGACGGAAGGCCCTCAAACAAGGGGCACAATCAGCAACGCTGGAACCATCCATTGCGGAAACATCGGATGAAAGCGAGGATTCGCTCTTTGCCCAGTTTGTGTCAATTGTCGATAACCTTCTCGGCGATCATCTCCCTGAAAACATCCTGTCTCTTATACACATCTCCGAGCCCACGAGACCGCTGATAATCT
>CAXHCG010000026.1:0-15081 GCA_964014905.1 uncultured Candidatus Poseidoniales archaeon
ACTGAGAAGCAAGCTAAATCCACCCTTTATCGGGTTGGAGGGGCGGTAAGGAGGCTCCATCGCGTGGCCACGACCCACGGAGATTTGTCCAGCAACAACGTTTTGATCGAAGGTGAAGACGTTCATTTGATCGATTTTGGCTTGGCTTCCATCGAATACGATGTCGAGCGGTTCGGAATTGACTTGCACGTGCTCGATGAGATCCTTGGCGCATCCCACCCACAATGGGAAGGAGCCATTGACTGGGTCATCGAAGGGTACCTCGCCGCAGAGGAGGAACTGGGTCCTGCACCCGTCCTCCAAGGGGGCTCAATCCCTTCGGCATCTGAAGTTCATGCCCGTCTCGAAGACATCCGGACGCGCGTTCGCTATCACGGTTGACGGGTCAAGCGACGCTCGCTCTGGCGCTGCCACATGTTCCAAGCAACGACGAAAAAGGCGGCAAGCACACCGATTTGAAGGACGATGCTCGAATACAAGCGAAGTTCAGGCTCCCAAGAATAGATTTCGACCGAAACGACTTCGCCGTCAAGTTGGAAATAGACAAGATGGTGCTCCAGCACTTGAGGCCCCCATTGGTCGTTGGAATCCGATGTCAAAACATGCGAGGTGTTCGTGGCCAGATTGGTGAAGTAAATTTCACGATCGAGGTATTTTGCTTGGGGTGCGAGTGGATTCAAGTGATCTCGAACCGACCAGGCCAGAATACCGTGGTCCAGCGAAAGGTCTGAAACATGGTACTTGGGATTGCTTGCCAACCACTGTTCTGCGGTGCTTCGGTTGTACAACACCAAGCGGTCAGTGGCCGACACATTGACCGTGACGGCCAGGTATTCCCGGTCAAAGGTCATGTTCTCAATGGTTGCATTTTCCATGTCGACCGGCGTCCCCCAAGAACTGAGAATCTCATCCTCATCGGCGGGCGCTGAAGCGTTGATCACGTAGCCTACTTGCCCCCGAACACCCAATTGAATGACGTTCACTTCCATCGGTTCTTCGCTGGTGACGTAGGCGATCTCTGAGCCCGAGCAGGTCATGGTATGAATGCCATTGTGCCCCTCTCCCGGTTCAACGATGGGCCTGCCTTCGAGGTCCATCACCTGCAACTCACCTTGGGTGGTGTAGGCGACCACCAACGAGGAAGACCGTTGACAAAGCAGAAGATGCTCATGCTCACCAAGGGGCAACACGCTGAGGATTGTTTCGGGCTGATGAACATCGTAAACAAAGAGCGAAGTCCCATTGGAGACGACGAGCCTGTCCATCTCAAGAGCGTAGGACGAATTCAAATTGAGGCCCGGAACATCCACATCGGTTGAGTCAAAACCATCTGAGGAGAGGTTGTGAATCATCATGGAAATCCCTTCGCTTTGATTGTCCAACGTCACCAACCATCCATCCGCAGCCGCCGCAGCTTCCGGCGCTTCAACGCCTCCGGCGGGCAACGATCGATGGGTTAAATCATAGGTGACAACGGCCGCCACGAGAATCAGAATGACCACGGCGATGTGCCCGGTTTCTCGACTGGACGGAGTCCTGTACTGTTTGAGGGTTTTTGAGAGGTGGGACCGGAGCCAAGCCCAAGCCTGACCTGGGCGGGTCAGCACCGTCACGATTCGGGTGTTCATTGTCCGCTCATCAAAAAACTTCCACCACGTGTTCGACGTGCGGTCGGCAAGCGAAACGGCAGCGCCTGCAATGAGCATCCCGCCAATGATGTCGAGGAACCAGTGAATGCCGAGGTAAATGATGGTAAACGCGGTGAGCAGTGTGTAAACAAAAACCGTGTGGCGATAGCGGTTCCACCGGCGGTCGTCGTCGAACCTCGTTAAACAAAGCCAAACGGCAAACGGAATACCGATGTGAAGCGAAGGCATGCCGTTCGTGAACGGGTCAATACGCCGGAACCAATCAGCGATTTCAGGCGTCAACGTGTAAGCAAGGGTCTCCATTTCGGGGATGGTGTCACCCGTAACTCTCACGTTAAAGAAGAGGTAAAACGGAACGGCGAGGATGTAGACCCAGGCGATGGAGAGCGTGACTCGGTCGGCCAGCCATCGGTCGTCAAAATAGGCGAAGTAAAAGATTGAAACATAGCAGATGAACATGAAACCGGCGACGTAAAAATGCGTTAGCGTGGTCGTGAGCCAGTCCGCTTGAAAGGTCTGTTGGACCCACAACACAAGGTTTCCTTCGATGGCCCAAATGTAGGGCGTCATGTCAAGGCCTGTGCTCGCCATCAACAAACGGTCAATTTGGTCGAGAGCATCCTTGGCGTTGTAGATGGCAAACACGATCA
This sequence comes from uncultured Candidatus Poseidoniales archaeon, assembly GCA_964014905.1. GTDB lineage: Archaea > Thermoplasmatota > Poseidoniia > Poseidoniales > Poseidoniaceae > Poseidonia. The sequence goes on from CAXHCG010000026.1 coordinate 2,300, forward strand.
GGATGTGAACCCAGTAGCGTCGAAAGAAGTCAACAAACGGCGGAAGCGACAACTTGGCCCAAGGAGGCTTGAACACCGGGAGCAAGAGAACACCCAGCGCCAAAGCGCTGATCATCCAAGTCAGGTAGACGCTCTGCAATCGGGCTCACTCCGGTTTTGGGTCATGCCGTCCCTTCATCAAAGCGTCGTCAACCTGCTGGGAAAGAACGCCTTCTTTCTACCAAGCGCCGTGAACGTAGGGCTTTCCTCGATCGGGGTCTCGGCTGTTGGCCAAATCATAGATGCGTTCGAAACGGTAAATCCCACTCGAGCAGCCTTGAATCCATTGAAACGCAAGGGCGTATTTGCCGATGGTCCGAACCGTTGGTTTCTCTGCGGGCAACGCTTCGATTTGACGGCGTAGGCTACGGCTGCTGTCGTCTTGGTTGCGCATGGGAGAGCACTTCGCACACGGGCATGCAAACCGCAAATCGTCGTACGAAACAGTGAACTCATCTGCATTTTCATAGGTGAGAACCATGTCTTGCTGACGGCGTTCCAATTTCTTCAACGACGGGAGAATTTCGCTCATGGAGCCACCTCAGACAATCTCAAGTCCGCTGTCTGCGCCATCCGTGAGTTGGTCTTGAATCGCAGCGACCACTTTAGCGAAGGCTTTGGCAGAAGCCCCATCGGGGTCAGATACGATGCGGTGAACGCCGTCATCGCCACCCCGGACGAAACCAGGGTCAAACGGGAGCGCTCCGAGGAAGGGGACGCCGAATTCTTCGGCCGTATCCTTGCCCCCGCCTTCTTTGAAAATATCGAGCGTCACAGAAAAGCTTCCTTGGTCGTCAGCCGTGGCTGACAGCGTTTTCCCACCGGGAGCTGCGATCTTGACCTGAGTGCCGGGTGCTGCAGTGCCGTTCACGGTGAAGCCACTCATGTTTTCGACCACGCCCAAAACGGGAACCTTGAGTGATTCCGAGAACGTGATCGATTTTCGACTGTCGAGCAGAGCCACTTGTTGGGGTGTGGTGACAATGACCATGCCGTCAATGTCAGGAAGGGATTGAGCCACGGTGAGAGGTTCGTCCGACGTGCCCGGGGGGAAATCAATGACCAAGTAGTCGAGTTGCCCCCATTCCACATCACCGATGAATTGCTGGATAGCACCGAGCTTGATGGGGCCGCGCCAAACGACGGGTGTATCTTCATCCTCGAGAAGAAACGCCATGCTAATCACCTTCACACCAAGGTGTCCTTGTGCGGGGTGAATTCGTTTGTTTTCCACGTGGAGACGACGTCCGTCAAGCCCCATCATTTTCGGAACGTTCGGTCCGGTAATGTCGATGTCGAGAATCCCAACGGTGTGGCCTTGTTGAGCCAAAGAGAGCGCGAGTCCGGTTGAAACCGTGGATTTGCCAACCCCGCCCTTTCCAGAAAGCACCATGATTTTGTGTTTGATGTTGCGGCCGATTTCCTCCATCGACATCTTTCGTTTCATCTGGGCAAATGCCTGCTCCATCTGCTTCTGTTCTTGCGCAGAGGGACCCTCGAGACCCTGGCCGCCTCCGCCGGGTAGGTTGATGGACACGGGAGAATCCGCCATAGCAATACCACCAAACTGGCCTACTTCAACCCACCCACGAACCTGCGTCGGGAAATTCAATGTCCTTCGCGCCAATGTTGGTAGAAGCCGAAATGGACACAAACTGAGGCCCCGACCACGGCTAACGTTTCGGTCAGCGACCACGCCATACCCCCGTAGGACCAAGCCAAACCCAACGCCAGAGGAAGCGCCACCACCAAGCTTTGGCGAAGCGTTCGGCGCCGGTTTCCACCTCGTTTGCCGGCGATGACGACCGTCAACGGACCAAAACCGATGACTTGGAGGCTAATGAGAAACGCAACGCCGGTGAAGGCCGTGTCCAATCCGTTGGCGGCGAACACGATGTGCAGAGCAAAAAGAACTGAGAACGCACACGAATTGATGATGAGCGCTTTCAGCATGCTCATGGGAAGCGGTGCTCCTATGTGAACTCTCAAGAATCTACGGAGAAAGAGTTGAAAGAACCTAACGGCCCTGTTTGCAACATGAACCTCCTGTTTGTCTGCGTGGGGAACTCGTGCCGTTCCCAAATGGCTGAAGGTCTGGCGAAGGCGTTGGGGTTTGAAGCATCCTCCGCCGGAACTCACCCCGCGTCATCGATTGCAAAGCACGCCGCAACGCTGCTTGAATCAAGGGGCATCTCAACGGCGGGCATGGTGCCGAAGTCAATTGATGAGATGGACCCAAGTTCGTTTGACATGGTGATTTCCATGGGGTGTGGGGTCCATTGTCCGGCGATCAAGATCGATCAAGATTGGGAACTCGAGGACCCAGTTGGTCAAGCCTATGAGGTCTATGAAACGACGGCTGCAGAGATAGAACGAAGGCTCTCATCGCTTCTGAATCACTCTTCTTGACGCGTCGGAACGTCGCCAACGCCCTCAAGGTCAATGCGTAAGACGCTCACGGTGCGAACACCGTTCTCGCCGTCCACCTCTTGTGATTCGCACATCAAACGCTGAATGTTGACCAATTCAGGCAACCCTTGCGCAATATGACCGTTACGGCGACGGCAGACTTCAGCAACGTCAACCGCTCGAGAAATGGTCGCCCCTCGGGCGACCAATTGCAATTCCTTATCGCCGTCTTGCATGGCCTTTACGACCGCCCGCACATAGGCGTGGAGAGGTTTTTTTCCAACAAAAATGACCCGGCGTTCTGACATGCTACTCAAGGGTTGATGGGGCCGTTCACCCCATAAACATTCACGAATTCATGGCCGTAAAATGCGCCGCAGTGGTGCGAGCGCCGGGACTCGAACCCGGGTTCAGGCGTTGGCAACGCCCGGTGATAACCACTACACTACGCTCGCTGGTGGCTTGCCCACCTAGAACGGTTTAAACCATTGTCGGCGGGGAACCTTCGGGAAGCAAAGAGGGCCCTAACGACCCGTCATTGCATGCCAAAACGGTCGCCGCCACCTTGGCCCCCTCGCCGCCACATCAACGTCAACACAACGATGGCTCCTGCAAACACCAGGATGCCGAGGCCTCCAAGAACGGCGGTACTCAAACCGCTTCCGGCCCCGGTTGGGAGTTCGGGGTCAACCAGCGTGATAACCGAAGATCCCGTGTTGAGTTCTTCATAGGAATCAAACGCTCGTAGCCCAACTTCATTCGGGCCAATCGGCGTGCCGGCTCGCACGGAGAGGAAGATGCTGTAAACGCCGTCGCCTGCAACTTCATCCCCGCCGTTGGAACCGTCGTCAAACATCGTGGTCCATTCCGAACCACCAATGGGTCTGTAGACACCGAGCTTTATTTGAACGCGTTCAACACCGTCAGGATCGCTTGCCTGCACGGTGTAGGTGAAGGTTTCTGCTGGGTTTTTGATGATGGTGGAGGATTCGTAAACAAGGTTTGGACGGTCGTTGAGGATGTGCACTTCCACCGGCGAATCTTCACTTGACACAACGTGGTGAGGGCCAAATTCTGGACTCCCAATGGCATCAGCTGGTGTATAGATTCGCTGTTGGACCGTGGCTCCAAGACCATCGGTAGCCACGACGAGCAGCGACTGGTATCCTGGGGTCATGCCAATCGGCATTTCCATCATGGCCGCCCATGAACTGCCAGCACCATCGTTGGTGAGGTTGATGACTTCTCCACCGTACTCCCTCAAATCAATTTGAACACCATCGACTCCGTGGCCATCGTAGGCCATGATGTTCACCACCACCGATTGACCTCGCTCAAGGGACACGGGGACAAGTTCGACATCGACGAGCCGTGGAGGTTGATTGGCTACGGAAAGCGAACCCGTTGCTGTGGACGTGGAACCAAAGCTGTCGGTGGCCGAAACCACGGCTTGGACATCGCCTGTTTCAAGACCGGGAACAAGGACAGCGGACGTGTAAACATCGTCGCCCACTCCCAGGTCGCCGTTCATACCACGGTCGTTGAGCTGAACCACCCCAAGACCGAGGGCCGTCAAATCGACGTGGACCTCGACGATGTTCCATTCAGCATCCTCCACCACGGCTTCAAGGTGAGCGATGCTTGCACCTTCGCCCATGGCCACACCGTTTCTCCATTGAATCTGGCCAATGCTTGGAGGCGTGTTTTCATCTTCGCTGACAATTTCTGGAGAGAGCACGCGTTCCAAAACTTGGGACTCCACGAGAACCACGGATTCCCCATCATCCCCGAACGGAACGGCGAGGGTGCGCTGAACCGATGAGATGAGGCCTTTCAGGGGTCCAGAGGAAACCATGGTCCCTGAAGCGAGACCACCTTCTCCGGCGTAGGTTCCCGTCCAATCAACGACGGTAAGGTTGTGACCGTCTCGTGCATCGATGCGGTTTTCTCCTGCCGTGACCGTGAGCGTGATGCCTTCCTGTTGGGCCAACCTCAGGCGATCATGTTGAATCAACGGAATGGGCATCAGCCCCGTTTCTCGACCCACCGTAAGGTTTCCAAGTCCCTCTTCGGCCACGGGTGGGGTAGCGTTTCGTTGCTGAGGGCTTCGTTCGGGGAATTCTTCGCCTTCTGAAGCGTCAGGACCGGTCTCCCGCCAGACGAGACGAACGGTTCGGTTGTCCCAATCGGATTGGACGGTTTGGTAATCCCACGTTTGGTTGTGGGTCGCCCCGACGCCAGCACCGTCAAAGAAATTCCCGCCATTGATGCCGGTGATGTTGAACCATGACTCTTGGAAAATAACGTTGACGAGGAACGCCTCGCCAGTCGCATTGGCTTGCATACCGGTGGTTTCTATGCCTCGAACAACACCAAAGGTTCCTTGCACATCACCGGTCAACGTTCCGTCAACGTGCAGGTCATCAATCACGGTCGTGCCGTTTTCCAGCTTTGTATGGAGGTCGAGAATGGTGCCGTTGACCTGAATGGATGCATTCTCGTCCTGGTCTGAAAATCCGAAGGTGCCTCCGCCGTAGAGTTCCTCCAAGTGTTGGGTGCGAACGCCATCCTCCCATCGGTTAACAGAAGAAAAACCGTCAAGCGATACATCCAATCGGGTACCGTCTTCAATCAAAACGAAATCAGCCATGGCTTCGAACTGGGAATGCTGCAGGACCCGCTCACCGTCAACGTCAATGTATTCAAGGAAAAACACGGCCAGCTCACCGTCAATGTTCAGCGAGCTGTTGTCTTCACCCTCCTCGGAGATGTTGAGTAAACCTGTTGCTTCAAGCGACAAGTGCTCCTCCACCACGCCGTTGATCACCGACCGATTGAGGAGCGCTTCCGACACGTTGGCGTCGATGACCGTGACCGTCTCACCGTCGACCAGTGTGGTTCGTAAATCTCCAAACCCGCGGGCGTCAAAGACCTGGCTGGTCAAAGCGCCGGCAACGATGGTCTCGTTCTTCCACAACTGAGTGAACACCAAATTCAGCGCCGTTGTGCTGTCTTCCGTGCTCTCAAACGTTTGAAACGTTCCGTTTCCAAGTTCCCAAGACGACAAGGTTTCACCGACACGTTCTTGCCAACCTTTACCGGTGAAGGCAAGTGAAAAATTTTGTTCTCCAAACGCCGTCGAATAGTTCTGGTCGAGAGCCCATGACGTCGAAAGAAGGACCTCATGGTCGTCCATCGGCTGATTCCACTGACCCACAACAAAGGACCGAGTGGTGTCGATGGAAAGGTCAGACGCTTCATCGTGGTCAGTGATGGTGATCGTGAGGTGAATGGAGTCGCCCCACTCGAGCGAGGTGTTGAATTCCAGAAGCGCTGTCCGAAGACCGTTCATGCTGTCCCATTCCAGCGTGTGAGAGGATGTCAGGACGGTAGCGTTTCGCTCGTGGACCATGTCAACATCAAAACCGTACGTGCCGTTATCGGAAAACGTAAGGAGGTAGGCATGTGCCGTATCGGTCGCTCCATCGCCGACCCAATGCGTCGTAATTTGGACGGACGGCGTGTCGTTGGCCTGAACCAAGGCGGGAACCATGGCGGCCATCAGCAGGACCACGATGCAGAACGGCGCGCATTTCCCACGGGTGTTCATGTGAATGAGGTGGTGCTGCTCCCCTTCAAGACTTTGGGGGGAATGCGTCCTCTAAAGGTCAAGAACATAACCAAACAACAGGGGGAGAACGATGCTTGCATCGCTTTGGATGTTGAATTTAGGTGTTTCAATTCCAAGTTTCCCCCAACTGATTTTCTCATTGGGTGGTGCCCCAGAATAGCCCCCGTAGGATGCTTTCGCATCCGTGATTTGACAAAACCACGACCACAAGGCAACCTCAGTCTCTCCGAGATCTTGGTGAAGGAGAGGGACAACACAGATGGGGAAATCGCCCGCAATGCCTCCACCCGATTGGAGGAAAGCCAACGGTGAGGTGGCTGACCGGTAAAAGGCCATCAGATCGGTCATGTAATGCGTACCGCTCATCACAACTTCGGGGTGGAGGAGGCCTTGATCGCACCGGGCAGCAAAGATGTTGCCCAGCGTGGAATCCTCCCACCCCGGGACGTACAGCGGAAGGTCAATTTCGGCGGCCGCAAGCACCCATGAATTGGAAGGTTCGGCCTGATACTGCCCATCAAGTGCGCCAGACCTCAGCAATTGATACACGTAGCGGTGTGGGAGGAAGGAGGTCCCCTTGGATTGAGCATCGCGCCAGACCTCCATCAGACGATGTTCCAGTGTTCGGATGGCTTCTTCCTCTGGAATGCACACGTCCGTGACCCGGTTCAGGTGCCGATTCAACAAGTCGAGGTCGTCCTGCGGCGAGAGGTCCTCATGAGAGGGCACCTTTACGTAGGCATGGTGGGCGACGAGGTTGAACAGGTCTTCCTCGAGGTTTGCTCCGGTGCATGAAATGGCCGCCACGTGTCCAGCCCGTATCATGTCAGCGAGGCTACGACCGATTTCAGCCGTGCTCATGGCGCCAGCAAGGGTGAGAAAAAGTCGCCCTCCTTCGCCTAAAAAACCGGTGAGGGAACGAGCAGCGCGGCCAACGGTTCCAGCGTTAAAATGGCGAAAATGTTCATCCACAAATGTACGGATCGTCATCATCAAGCCCCCGTTATGAAACGGTTTACTCGTTCTTTGCGCAGGCACACGATGTCCGGCATCCGTTCAACGAGGCGCTCATGCAGAACATCAGCGATGTGCTCCGGGTCGGTTTTCCCGCAGGTAAAGCAATCAATCGCAAGCAATCCTCGGTCAGCATAACAATGAGCGGTGATGTGGCTTTCGTCAATGAGGACGACGGCGGCGAATCCCGGTGGCGAAGTGGACCCGTCAAAGGGTGCGAGGTGCGCATGCACTTCGGTCGCCGAACTTTGGTCAACGGTTTCCCTCATGAGATCAAAAAGCCAGCGATATTCAGCCTCATCGGAAAATGTAGCGTGGACATAATCCAAGAAAACATGCGCACCGAGGCTCGTATTGGACGCCATACACTCACCCGCTCTTCGCCCCAATGTTCACCAATCAAAACGCCGAGATGACGTGTTCCTCAAACGCTGAAAAATAATCAACGGCGAACTCAACATCCCCCTCAGGTTGTGTTGGACTCCACCGTCCTTCCTGCCGTGCACGGACATGGCATGCGACAATTTTGGTCGCAAGGCAAGCAGCGGTAAACTGCGTGAGCGGTGTACCCTTTTGCGGCACGATTTCATTCACGTCAGCACTGATCACGAACACGCTTGGATTCGCAAACAGGGTCTCAATGGTTTGGATGACCTGCCAGTAACTCAACCCGCCAGGAACGGGGGTTCCGGTTGCTGGCACCAAGGCTCCATCCAAACCGTCGATGTCAAGGGTGAGGTGAACCGGTCCCGAAAGCATCTCGAGTTCCCGAAGCCATTGGTCCCATGCTTGACGGCCCGTGTGAGGGTGTTGAGTGTCCTTTGCGAAGGACGTCATGATGCGGTCATCGGCGTTGATGCGTTCATGTTCCTCTTGGCTGTAAGCGCGAACGCCGGCCTGCAACAACCTTCCAACGCCTTGGTCGAGGCTTCGTGAGGCTGCGCAAGCATGTGAAAACACTTCGTTATCCAACGAATCACGCAGGTCGGCGTGAGCATCGATTTGCACCACCGTGAGGTTTGATAAATCAGCCTTCAATGCGGGGTGGTGCCGTGCTGCGTGCATGATGGGGGGAAGAACACCGTGTTCACCACCGATGAACAGTGGAAACAGTTCGCCACCGTAAAACGTCAACGCATGGGCAGCAAGTTCGTCCAGTTGCCCACGAAGTGTGGAGGCGGTGCCCTCCCAGATCGATTCGGTTTCAATCACGCAACCCGCCGGTAAATCAGCACCGAGGTGCTCATCGTACAGCTCGACCTGAGCGCTTGCCTTGAGGCAGGCAGCAGGGCCTTCGCAGGTCCCCGTTCCGTAGGATGTCGTGAGCTCATAGGCCAGGGGAACAACGGCGATGTCCACCGGGCCGTCGCCACGTTCAAGACCGAGGAACGCGCCCTCCCCATGCGCCATTGTCATGCATTCTGTCCGACCTCGCCTCCTTCATCATCCTACCGATGCCAACTCGCCCCGAAATGGCGGCTCAAAGGAACGATTTCAAGAAAAAGCATGGAACACTTAATATGGGTCGGTGACCAATAAAATATAGCAACGGGGACCGAAAATAGCCGGTTGACCCGTTGCGGGGGAGAGAACATGGGGATGACACTTGGAGAACTAACGAAAGCGATACAGCAACACATTGACTTGGACATGGACGCCGAAGTCGCCCAAGGCATGGCCGAACACGCGCTGGGATTCTTTGGGTTCTACAACCGGATCATCGACAATGCCCTTGAACCAACCGATCGCAACCTGTTCTACATGTTCCAAGACTACGACCTCCTGACCACCGAGTCGGAAGAGACCACGTTGTGGGACGGACGAGAATGGCGCATTCACTACTGGAGGTTCAAGCCCGACCTGCGTGCACGTGTGGAAGCCTACATGCAACGCAACTTGCAAGAAGAGGAAATCGATCCCTTCGCCGACATTTACTCAACGGACGGCCAGAGCATTTGGACCCGAGAAGGCGAGAAAGTCGCCAACCCAAACGCCTTCACCTCGGACTGGTGAATTTGGACAATGCAAGTGTTTTTGTCTTGAAGCCGAGAGGGAACACCATGCGTGTAGCCGTTGGCTTGGTTGTTTGCATGATGCTTGCCGTCATACCATCGGCCGCTGCCCAATACGACCCAACACAAACACCGATGTGGCCCGGTGAACCGGTTGACAGTCACGTTCACATGACCTGGGCTGCCCTCACGCTTGAAGTCAACGATTGGGCCGACGAGAACGCCGACATCGTTGACGTGGTCAGTGCTGGTAAATCTGAACTTGGACGAGACCTTTGGGTCGTGCGACTTTCCGACTGGTCAATGGAAACCAAGCCCAACGGCTCGAGCAAGGAAATCATCTACATCGACGGAGGTCATCATGGCAACGAGTACCTCGGCACGGCGCTGGCATGGCTGTCTGCAAAGTGGTACATCAACGGATGGAACAGCGGCAACGAGGAAGCCATCAGCGTTCTCCAAAACAACGAACTTCACATCCTCATCATGCTCAACCCCGACGGAAACGACATCGATACCCGATGGAACATCAACCAAGTCGACTTGAACCGAAACTACGACCACTACTGGAACACGTGCCCCACGACCCAACCCGGGAGCAGTGCGTTCAGCGAAGCCGAGACGGCGGCCAACGCCGCCTACATCAACGCCCATGTCACCGACGCTGACCTCTACGTGACCATGCACACCGGCGTGTGGATCATCCTCTACCCCTGGGGCAAATGGCCTGAACAACCGCCCGATTGGGAACTGTTCTGGTCCATTCGGGACACGGTGAACGCCGGAATTTCAGACATCCCCCTACAAAACGCGAATCAAGGCCTCTACCCCAATTGTGGCACGAGCCGAGACTACGGATACGGACAAATGGGTTTCCCCACCTTCACCTTTGAAACGGACGACGAGCAATTCGTGCCGGGCAGTTTTGAGAACATCAATGACCGGCTGGCCGAAGAGATGGATGTCATGCGCTACCTCATCGAGAACGTTTGGTATTGGCGAGCACGGTTGGTGGTTCAATCCCTCACCGTTGAGGACGGAACCCTCACGCTCGACGTCGTCAATCACGGCCAAGCATCGACCGCAAATGCGAGTTTGGAGTACCACAACACCGCCGGCGAGGTCCTCTGGGCTTCGTCGCTGTTTGGAGTGAACGCCACGAACGGAACCACGGTCTCGTTTGACGTTGACCAAGACGCTTTCGCCACGGAGGGGACATGGAACCTCAACTACCAAAAACGAGTCATCAACGCCGCCACGTGGGTCAACGAAACCGTTGACAGCAACCTCAGCGTCACGTTCGTGGAGATCGAGGAAGGGTTCCTGCTTGGATTTGGATTGTTCAATCCGCTGGCCGTCATACTCAGCATGCTCGGTGTGAGCATCCTTGCACGCCGAGAAGAGGAGTTTGCTTGATGGGTGTTCCTCAAAAAAGTTCTTTATTCTCAGGGGGCTCCAAAAAACATGAACCGACACACCAGCCGTAATCAAAGGAAGGTCCGGCAACGGAAACCATCAAAGAAAAAGGCGGTCGCTCCCAAAATACAAGAATCCCTTCCGCAAGTTGTCGAAGGCGAATCCTGCAAAATATCAGGTTGCGGCTGCGGCAAGTAATGTCCCTTCAGTGTCAAACCTACCGCCGCGCTTGGGCTCCATTCTGGCCCAAAACCCACTTGAAGAAGAGAAGGAGCACTGCGAGGGTTGAAGTGTAGGAAATCATTGGCACATGTCGGTGAAACCATGCAAGTGACCATCAGTTCAGGAAACAACATCAACGGAACCCTCGTACTCCCCCTCTTTGAGGGCGGAGAAGCCCTGCCAGAAATCGTAGAAGGAATACCCACGACGCTCAAAAGTCAAATCAATCGCGTCCTCGCCGATGGAGACTTCAAAGCGAAAGCCAATGCCACGATGACCCTTGTAGGAACCGAAGGCGGAAAAGCCATGTTGATCGGACTCGGTAAAACCGACAAGGTCGACGTGCACGCTTACCGAGAAGCAGGTGCAACGGTGGTCGCAGCGTGCAAGAAAGTTCACGGTAGCGAGTTGACGGTCGTCTTCCACGACGCCGATTTGGCCTCCATGACTTCGTTTGCTGAAGGAATGATGCTCCGCGATTACGCCTACGATCTCTACAAGCAGAAGGACGAAGAAGACGAAGACGTCAAACTCTCTGCTCGAATCAACTGCAACGAGGGCGACACCACTGCCCTATCAGCCGCCATTGACCGAGCAGCCTCCATCGTGAGCGGCGTTCACCTCTCCCGAGACCTCGGCAACTGCCCACCCAACGACATGTACCCCATGGCGTTCGCCGAAAAGGCCGAACTTTGGGCAAAGCAGTACGACAACGTGAAGGTCGAAATCATTGACTACGACGCCGCAAAGCGACACGGCATGGGCGGCCTCGTTGCCGTTGGCATGGGTTCTTCTCGCAAACCCTGCATGGTCATCTTCACCCTGAACGGCGATCAAAAAGGACAACACCCCATGCTTGTCGGCAAGGGCATCACCTTTGACACCGGGGGCATTTCACTCAAACCCGGCGCCAACATGGACGAAATGAAGTATGACATGGGTGGCTCTGCGACCGTGTTTGGAACCATGGAAGCTCTCGCTTCCAGTGGATACCCCGGGAAGGTCGTCGCCATCACGTGCATGGCAGAAAACATGCCCGCCGCCAACGCACAACGCCCCGGTGACGTCATTACCACCCTTTCAGGAAAGACCGTTGAGGTGCTCAACACCGACGCAGAGGGCCGACTTGTCCTCTCAGACGGACTTTGGAAGGCCGGCACGGACTACGAACCAGAATACATCGTTGACTTCGCAACACTGACCGGTGCTTGCGTCGTGGCGCTTGGCCATGAAGCCACAGGATTGTGGTCCAACGATGACGATTTCCGCACCCGAATTCACGAAGCAGGAAACGACGTGGGCGAACTCGCCTGGCCAATGCCTCTCCTCCCTGCCTTCGAGAAAGAGATGACCGGCTCCAAGATTGCCGACACCCGAAACCTGGGCGCAGGCCGCTACGGTGGAGCCAACACCGCCGCTGCTTTCCTCAAGCAATTCGTACCAAACCGAGGCGAAGGCGACGATGCCGAACAAATCACGTGGGCACACATGGACATCGCAGGAACCTACTGGGGCGCCAAGACCAACAAAATGGTCCACTACGGCGCTACGGGCGTTCATGTTCGAACCATGGTCCGTTTGATCACCGGCGAGTGAGCAGGCATTCCAGGAGAATCCCACCGCCAAAGCGGGTGTTGCGAAAGCACTGATGGGACGACGTTCAGATCGAGAACCAGCCCCAACGGCTTCATCCGCTGATTTCACTAGTTTTATATGGGGTTGCGTGGTGGCGACTACATAACCGATGGTTTAGTAGTGGTGCAGCGTGGCCGAAGATTGGGAAGATGACCTGTTGGACAAACTCGAAGAGATGTTGCGAAACATGGGCATGCCCATCAATCGAGAACAACTCAAAGGCTTCATGAACCAGTTCAAAGACCAGTTTGATGCCCTCGGAATCAATCCCGAAAAAATTGCAAAGGGCGAGGTGAATTTTAATTTCGACATCTCAGACCTATCGAAGATGTTCAACGCCGGCACCTCGATGGAAGATCTCCTCAAAAACTTGGGAATGGACATCAAAGTGGATGCGGCGCCCG
>CAXHCG010000027.1:0-14540 GCA_964014905.1 uncultured Candidatus Poseidoniales archaeon
AGATATACACTCGAACCTTCGTCGGCAGCGTCAGATGTGTATAAGAGACAGGCGTGGCTTTTCCTTCGGGCGTATCAAGCGCAGCGAGGTCGATGCCGGCATCGGCAAAGGCTTGGTCGGTTGGAGCAAAGACCGTGAACGGCCCGTCGCCCTGGAGGGTGGTGAGCAATTCTGCCTGAATCACACCGGCCACCAGCGAGTTGTGGACGCCGGTGCATTGAGCAGTGCGCGGAATGTCGTTGGGTGTGCTGGTGGGTGTGAGCACCTTGTCGATGACATGGATGACACCGTTGCTGGTGTTCTGGTTGGGGAGGATGACGTTGGCGCCGTTGACCATCACCCCATCACCAACGGTGAAGGACAGGGATTGGCCGTTGACCGCTTCAGCCGACATGCAGTCGGAAAGGGCCGTTGATGGCACGTTTCCGGCCACGACGTGGTAGAGCAGAATGTCGCTGAGAGCGGCTTTGCCCTCTGGCGTGTCGAGGGCTGCAAGGTCAATGCCGGCGTCGGCAAAGGCTTGGTCGGTTGGAGCGAAGAGCGTGAAGGGTCCTGGGCTTTGCAAGGTCGCAAGCAGGTCCGCTTGCACCACTGCGGCCACCAACGAGTTGTGGATGCCGGTGCATTGAGCAGTGCGCGGAATGTCGTTGGGTGAGTCAACCGGTGTCAGCACTTTGTCGATGACGTGGATGACACCGTTGCTGGTGTTGACGTCGGCGAGGGTGACGTTCGCATCGTTGACCATCACGCCGCCGCTGACGGTGAAGGCCAGGGGTTGGCCGTTGACAGCGGTGGCCGTCATGCACTCCGTCACGTTGGCAGCCGGTACTTCGCCTGCTACGACGTGGTAGAGCAGAATGTTGCTGAGGGCTGCTTTTCCTTCCGGTGTGTCAAGGGCAGCGAGGTCAATGCCAGCGTCGGCAAAGGCCTGGTCGGTTGGAGCAAAGACCGTGAACGGACCCGGGCCTTGGAGGGTCTCGAGGAGTTCGGCCTGGATCACCCCTGCCACCAATGAGTCGTGGCTGCCGGTGCACTGGGCGGTCCGGGGAATGTTGTTGGGCGTGTCAGTGGGCATCAACACCTTGTCGATGACGTGGATGAGGCCGTTGCTTGTCACGACGTCGGCGATGGTCACGTTGGCGTCGTTGACCATCACGCCTCCGTTTACGGTGAAGGCAAGAGGTTGGCCATTGGCGGCGGGGGAGATTGAACAGTCCGTGACGTCGGCAGCGGCCACTTCCGAGGCGACCACGTGATAGAGAAGGATGTCAGCGAGGGTTTGCTTGCCCTCGGGGGTGGTAAAATCAGCGAGGTCAATGCCTGCATCGGTGAAGGCTTGGTCGGTTGGGGCGAACACGGTGAACGGCCCTGTGCCTTGGAGCGTGGCCAACAGGTCGGCTTGAACGACGGCAGCCACCAGCGAGTTGTGAATGCCGGTCGTTTGGGCGGTCGCAGGAATGTCAACGGGTGGGAAAAGGACCCTGTCGATCACGTGGATGATGCCGTTCGAGGCTTGGACGTCAGCCGAGGTAACGTTGGCTGAGCCAACCGTGACATCGGAACCACTGACACCGAACTTGAGCTTGTCGCCGTTGACCATGGTGGCCATCATGCCGTCAGTGACGTCCCCTGAGGCGACTTCGCCAGAGAAGACGTGGTGGAGGAGGATGTCCGAGAGGACCGCTTTTTCTTCGGGTGTTTGGAAATCGTTGAGGTCAATCCCCGCATCGGTGAATGCTTGGTCGGTCGGAGCAAACACCGTGAACGGACCGGTTCCCTCGAGGGTGGTGACCAAATCAACGTGGGTGAGTGCAGCCACAAGCGAATCGTGGATGCCGGTCCCTGCTGCGTTCGTGGGGATGTCCTGTGTGGCGTCAGCACTTGCGTTTAGCGGAAGAGCGGAAGCGGTGAGAAGGGTCACGAGTACGAAAGCGAGGGTTTTGTTCATGTCTTCGGAAATTTTGCAACTCAGTTATAATGGGCTGTTTTTCTTTAACACTTTGTGGATGATTTACACGACAACGGGAGAGGTTTCTGTTTCCCCTTTGTTTTCGTTTCAATCCGTTTGCGCTGCCAGCATCTTCCAAAGGTTGAGTCGTTTTCTAACAAATTTAGACCGGCTCTTTGCCTTGTTTTTTCCCTCTTCGGCCGGAGCCGGAACTCCGGACAACATCATTATTTCCCCGAAATACATCACCAAAGCGTCACTATCTTTCCTGAATACTGCAATTTGATTTTGAAATCCAAATTTTAGAAGCCAAGGGCTTATATTTCACTCAAAGGACGGCGAGTCATGACGTATGCACCCGTGAACTATGACTATGGCACCGAATCCAACTATGCTTTTGCAACCGAGGTGACCTGTGCTTCGGACGAAGCACGCACACTCTTTGTTGAAGCCTACGGCCACTACCTCAACTACAACCACGAGCAAGCCATCGCTTGTTTTTCGGCCTGTGCCGAGGCTGACCCGAACTGCGCCATGGCCTACTGGGGCATCGCTTACTGCCTTTCTTCCAACTACAACTGGGCGCCTGGTTTGGGGTCCGGATACGACGCCATTCAGCAAGCGCTTGGGGTCATGGACCACTGCACTGAACTCGAGCAGGACCTCATCCGTGCGCTTTCCAAGCGCCACACCGCCGAGGCACGCGACGCCGCCGACCCGACCGTGCTCAACATGGGTAACTCGCCCGAGCTCAACGTCGCTTTCGCCGAAGCCATGGCGCCTCTCTACGAGAAGTACGCTGGCAACCTTGCCGTCACCGCCCTCTACGTTGAGGCTCTGATGAACCTCAAGGCGTGGCAACTGTGGGACAAGAACACCGCTACCGGTGAGATCACCCCTGCTGACGACAACACGTTGCTCCTCGTCCAGATCATGGAAGACGCCTTTGAAGGCAGCGATGCGGCCCGTGTTGACCCAGCGCTTTGCCACTTGTACTGCCACGCTTTGGAGCTTTCACCGTTCCCGGAGCGAGCCCTCTTTGCCGCCGATCTCCTTCGCACACGCATGCCCGGGCTGGGCCACCTTGTACACATGCCCTCCCACATCGATGCGTGGGTCGGTCAGTGGAAGGAAGCCATTGAGTGCAACATCGCTGCCGTTGAAGCTGATGACCACTACGTCAGTGTCACCGGAAACGAATCTCAATTCTACAAGTTCTACCGCATGCACAACCACCACTTCGTGGTTTGGTGCGCCATGTTTGACGGACAATACGAGACCGCACTCAAGTACGCTCGCAAGGCGGTTGATACCCTTCCAGCCGGCGACGCTAACCACGGTGTTCAGTTCATGTTGGCTGGCATCATCCCAATGGGCGCCATTTTCCTTGAATCCTACGTCACCATGCCTTGGCACGTGATGATTCGGTTCGGCAAGTGGGACGACATCATCGCTGAACCGATGTACTCCGACAAGGACGTCTTCCCCGCCACCATCGCCACACAACACTACGCTCGTGGTGTCGCATACGCTTCCATGGGCATGGTGCCTGAGGCCGAAGCCGAGCAAGTTCTGTTCAAGGAAGCCTTGGAGAACCCAGCCCTTGCTGGCCGAGTGTTGCACAACAATCTGATGTACCAAGACCCAGCAGAAGGCCCGTCCATCTTGAACGTGAACGCTTCCATTCTTGAGGCTGAAATCGAATACCGACGTCAATTCCTGGCCAAGGAAGCCGGCGAAGCAAGCGACTTTACCGCTGCCTTTGACGAACTGCGACGCGGCGTTGACCTCTCTCTCAACCTGGCCTACAACGAGCCATGGGGTCAGATGCAACCCGTTCGCCACATCCTTGGAGCCCTCTTGTTCGAGCAGGGCCACATCGAGGAAGCCGAGGAAGTCTACCGTGCTGACATCGCCCTCTGGAAGGACAACATGTGGGGTCTCTTGGGACTCAAACTGTGCCTCGAAGCTCGCGGCGATGCTGCAGAGGAACTTGCCGCAGTGACCGCTTTGTTCGAAGAACGCTCCTCCCGTGCTGACATCGTGCCCGCCAAGACGTGCTTCTGTGCTCAAGACGCGCTTGACACGAGCTGCTGCAGCTGATCGTGACGGTCGGACATCAGAGATTTCTCTGATTGGACGGGGGTATTGAGGAACGTCAAGGCCAACGGGTGAAGACTCAAGTTGGGACTTGTCAAATCAGAACCATGCATCTCATCGTTTGCCCCAATTGCGGTAAGCGGATGAAAACGAACGTGCTGATGCGTCGAAGGATTCTCTGCCCTGGCTGTCAGGTTCACTTCAGTGCGCTTGAACCGAACCACAGCGGCCAGCGCTACGACGCGGGTGAAGGCATGCATGGTTTGGCCAACCGCACATGATTCATAATAAACTGGTCGTTTGGATGGGCGTGGCTTGCACAGACAGCGCTCGATGGCGACCGCGGCGCGATTAAATAGGGGAGTTTGGTCGGGAGGCTTACCTACGTTTGTGAGGGAGGAGTCACTACAATGCCGAAGCCATGGACCTCAAAGCTCATCATCAAAGCCTTGGGAGTTCAGAAGTGCAACGGCAGTATGGACGCCGCTGTCGAGGACCTGCCCCTCGAAAAGGCCATGGAAGTGGCCCGTGAGAAAGCAGGACTTGGACACTTGACCGGTGCCGACCTAAAGGCGCAAACCCGTGAGGTCATTGGAACCTGCGTGTCAATGCGTGTGAAGGTCGACGGTCATTGGGCAAATGAAGCCCTCGAAATCATTGCAAAAGGAGAATGGGACGAGCGCTTTAATTGAACACTCACGAACCGCGGAAGAGGCTTCGGCCTCGCCGACCGCAGAGGTGAACAACCATGGAAGAAAAAATCAGTGAAGCCATCAAAGCCGCTATCGAAGCGGCTCCTGAACGAAAGTTTGTCGAATCCGTGGACATCTCGTTCACCATCAAAGACGTTGACTTGAAGAACCCTAACAACCGTATCAAGGAAGAGATTCGCCTTCCGTCCGGTCGCGGGCGTGAACTCAAAGTCGCCATGTTCGCAGCAGGAGAAGCCGCTACCAAGGCCAAGGCCGCAGGACTGGCCGTGTTCTCCCCACAAGACATCGAAGACTTCGGTGGCAAAAAGGGTCGGGCCAAGAAGGTCGCCAACGAATACGATTTCTTCCTCTCTGAAGTCCCTCACATGGGCCTCATTGGTCGCTACCTCGGTGTCGTTCTCGGTCCACGGGGCAAAATGCCACGCCCGGTACCCCCCTCACTCGACCCCGCCGTCCTTGCCGCAGGTCTTGCGAGCACCGTTGTGGTCAAGTCCGGCGACCGAATGAGCTTCCACGTTTCCTTTGGAACGGTCAAGCAATCCCACGATGAACTTCTGGCCAACGCCATGGAAGTGTACAACCGTGTCACGAACAAACTTGAGCGTGGCATTGGCAACGTGCGTTCCATGTTCATCAAGACCTCAATGGGTCCATCACAACGCATCGAGGTGATCAATTGATTCCAAAGGTCGTCTCATGGAAGAAGGACACCGTTTCTGATCTTCACACTTTGTTGACGGGTGGCGAAACCCTCGCTGTCATCGACATCCACGGCGTGCCGGCCTCTGCTATGTTTGGCATGCGTGCTGAACTTCGTTCCTCAATGAAGATTCAAGTGGCCAAGAAGCGCCTCATGAAGATTGCATGGGAGCGCGCCGGCTACGACTTCGCTGACCTGGAGAACCTCTACGCCTCAGCCGTTCAGCCTGCGCTTGTTTCCTCGGCCAGCCTCAACTCGTTTGAGATGTTCACGGAACTCAAGAAGACCGAAGCCGGTCGTGCCGCCAAACCCGGCGACATCGCTCCTCACCAAATCGTGGTTGAAAAGCAAGACACCGGCATGCCCCCCGGTCCCATCGTTGGTGACTTGAACTCCGTGGGCATTCCTGCAAAAATCATGGGCGGTAGCGTCCAGATTCAGAAGCGCACCGTCATCCTTGAAGAAGGTGAAGTGTTTGAGGGCGAACTCGGTATGATGCTCTCAAAGATTGGCATCAACCCCATGGTCACGGGTCTCCGCTTGTGCGGAACTCTCGAAGGTGGCACACTCTTTGAGCCGTCCACCCTCGACATTGACTTTGAGCAATTTGAGCAGGACCTCATCAGCGTGGCTGCTGGCGGATTCAACCTCGCCTGCAACATCACGTGGTTCACCACGCAAACCATGCCTACCCTTCTTGCCAAGGCCAGCGGAGAAGCGCTGGCTGTTGCATTGGAAGCAGCGATCGCTACGGCGGACACGCTGCCACATCTGGTGGCTCGAGCCCACGCCAGCGCCCTTGGCGTTGCTGGCACGCTGAGCCCCGACGCACTCGACGACGAACTGGCAGCCATGATGGGCGCCGCTGCATCCGCAGCCGCCTCCGCCGCCGCCGTCGACACGAGCGCTTCTGAAGCCCCAGCCGAGGCTGAAGAAGAGGAAGAAGAGGAAGAGGAGGCCGGCTTTGACGGTCTTGGAAGCCTGTTCGGCTGAACAAACAAAAAACACTGAGGTGAAAAAACATGGAATACGTATACGCTGCTATGCTGTTGCACGCTGCTGAAAAAGAGATTGATGAGAAGTCGGTAAAGGCTGTCCTGAAGGGCGCTGGCGTCGACGCTGACGCTGCTCGAGTGAAGGCCCTGGTGGCCTCCCTCGCCGGAGTCGACATCGCTGATGCCATGACCCAAGCCGTTGCTGCACCCGCTGCAGCTGCTGCCCCTGCCGCCGCTGGCGGTGCTGACGCCCCTGCCCCTGTTGAAGAGGAAGAGGAAGAAGAAGAGGAAGCAGGCTTCGACGGTCTTGGCTCGCTCTTTGGTTGAGCAAGGTCCGATCGCTGCCGATTCGCACGCCGGCTTCGACCGGTTTTCGTGTGAGCGCGGCTCGTCCATCGGTCTTTGTCCACGGGAACACCTCGCCCTCCTGGGCGACGGCCGTGAAAGCGCCGCAATCGCACGCACGAATTCTCCAAAAGCACTGAGCGAAAGCCAGGTCATGAAAGGGTTCATCCCTTGACCACACCTCGAACGTTCATGGTCAGGAAAGCAACGCTCGACCTTGAAGTGAGCGTTTCAAGCATCCAAGCCATCCGGTTGTTTCGCGAACTTGCCGAAGAAGCAGGTTGGTCTCTTCAACGCCATGAGGGGTCTCGCCTTGTGGATCGCTTCGCCATCATCATGCCGATGGCCCAATCTGCTCGGACCTTGGGTCTCAAGGTGCTGGATGGACCCATGCGCGGCATGGAATTGACGTGCTGGTCAGAAACTCGCGGCTCATCGGGGGCAGTCAACATCGCCTCCTGGTTGGTCCCCGGCGGGCCAGAAGAACCGCTCTTCAGAACCCTGGTCCACCACTGGGTCGTTCGAATGGACCGTTGTCCGTGGCGCTGGTCTTTCGGTGAGCGCTCAAAAGTGGGCTACTTATTGCCCGTTTGGAGGCAATCTCGCCGGCGTTTTTCCAACCTTGGGTTCAACACGAAAAAGAACGGTTGGCCAGTTGTAATTCAGGTCCATTGGCCAGTGTAACCTCCGTCTGTTATGGAAGAAGAGGAGTGATGCTCTACGCCTCCCCCTAAGGGGGAGGCGGTTTCTTTATCGGGTGGGGCTTTATATTGGCTTCACCCGAGGGTTAACTCTCAAGGTGGCGTCATGCTGAACAATCCACAACAACGGAAGGCGCTGGTCCTCTCGTTGTTGATGGTGATGCTGGCTCAAACGGCCTACGTCGAATCCTACCGTGGATGGACGCTTTCCGACGAAGCAAATCCTGCTCGACTGAACGCAGCTTGCGACGATGTGAGCCGAACGGCGGGGACACCGATTTACGTTGATGCCTCCCAAGGTTCGGACGACTGGAACGGCACTTCGTCCTGTCCAAAAGCCACGCTTTCTGATGCCCTGGACGATTCCTCTTCCAACGATGAAATTGTTCTCGCCACCGGCCTGTACCACGAAAACGTGACTGTAAACGGCAAAGACGACCTCGTGATCCGTGCGGCCGATGGAGCCCGTGTGGTCTTTGACGGAACCCAAAGCATCGCGGACGACCTCAACGTTTCATGGGGTACCGCTGACAGCAACGGGGTTCAGGAAACAACGCTCCCGGTTGACGGTTGGCAGTTGTTTTTGGCCTACGAAGAACAGGTGCCGGCTCGCTGGCCAAACGCCCAGTTCTCCGATGAGACGGTGTTCAACCGCTCCTATTGGGCCGAGGGTACGCTGACCGGTTCCAACAGCGCTTACACCCAAGGCTGGTTGACGGACGCAGGGCCTGAATCCGGTGTTCACACCGGTCTCAACGAGACCATCAATGCTACCGGACTTGACCCCGTGGGCGCCATTGCGGTCATGAACCTCGGGTCGTTTCGCAGCAACAGCCGAATCATCACGGACTGGAACGCCGGCAATGGAACGTTTGCCTACGATGGAAGCGGTGTTGGCTGGAAGAACAAGCACCATGCTTACTTCCTCGAAGGCAAGCAGGAACTCATCGACCAAGACGGCGAATGGTGGTTCAACAACACGAACAATCGGCTGTACTACAAGACGCCATCCGGTCAAGATGCGAACGATTTGGACCTCCGTATGAAGGTGCAACCCTTCGCCATCTCCGTTGAGAACTCGGACGGCGTGACCGTTCAGGGCATCGATTTCTTTGGAACGACCGTGAACTTCAACGAATGCGACGGGTGTTCGTTCACCAACGCCACCCTCGAATATCCAAGCACCTCAAAGCGTGGCTTGGGCATTGCCGGTGAATCCGAAGACGACCGATGGATGACCCGCTTCTACCGAAGCACCAACAGCTTCGTCGACAACATCTCCATCACCAACACCGACGGAGGCGCCATTGAATTCCAAGGCTCAGCTGGCCAATCGCACAACAACACGGTGAACAATTCTTACTTCCACGCCATCGACTGGTCGGCGGCCGACCAAAAGGGCTTGATGACCACGATCTACGAAGGCGGACGAGACATGTACTTCACCAACAACACCGTTCACTTGACCGGTGCCTCCTCCGTTCTATCGATTGGTGATGCGCCCAAGGTCTTCTACAACGAAGTGTGGGATGTTGGGCATTTGCAAACGGATGGTGCCGTGGTGCAGATCATGCAAGGTGAGGCCCCAGGTGCTGAAGTTGCGTACAACTGGATTCATGACATCATCAAGTACGGCGTTCGCTTTGACGCTCCCATCGGCCAAGTGGGAACGGGCCAAAACGGTACCATGCACCACAACGTGATTTGGAACGCTGCTGGTGGATTGATGGTCAAGGGTGATTATCACAACATCCACAACAACACCGTGTTCAATTCCTCAGCCAGCAAGAACGACATCATCGCATTGACCGATGGCGGCATCAACAACAAGAATTCGACGTTCCATCGCAACGCCATCGATAGCATGGCTGACCACCGTTCCGACGACGTGCATGCCAATCCGCTTCCAAACGGCACCCATTGGAGCAACTGGAATGGATATCTGCAAGGCTATGATGGTACGTTTGAAGCTCGAAATCAACATTCATGTGCCATTTACGAGAATGGTTCACTGTACTGCTGGGGTAGAAACGACCACGGTCAACTCGGTAATGGAGGAGTCAATGGTCGCGAGGCAACACCTCAGCTTGTGAACTTGGGGACCGGAAAAACGGTCAAATCTTTGGGAATTGGCACATCTGGTGCGGAAGGATTTGAGGCGAATTCACACACCTGTGTCGTATTGAATGATGGCGTATTGAAGTGCTGGGGCGACAATACAGATGGCCAACTTGGTTTGGGTAATACTTCCTCATCTGGCGTTTGGGAACCCACTGCTGTGAATCTAGGAGCTGGTCGAACAGCAGTCAGCGTTACAACCGGTAATTCGGCTACATGCGTCATACTCGATGATCAAAGCCTCAAGTGCTGGGGACGGAACAATCACGGTCAACTCGGTCTTGGAAACTCTTCCTCGAACGATGTGCTTACGCCTCACTTGGTCACCTTCACTGGTTCAAGTAAACCAGTCAGCATCATTGGAGGTACAAACGTGTTTTGTGCCGTTTTAGACAATGGTTCACTCGCATGTTGGGGTCGGAACACAAACGGTCAACTTGGCTTAGGTAATACCACAAGTCAAGACACTCCTGTCTCTCTTTCCCTCCCTACAGGCAGAAGCATCGTCTCCGTCTCTCTTAACAAGAACTTCATGTGCGTTTCATACGACAATGGTTCTGTAGCATGTACTGGATTGAACGATGCTTACCAACTCGGTTTGGGCAATCTCACAGATTCAACTACATTGCAATACGTCGTTGGTTTAGAGATCGATGCCTACCGAGTTGATATCGGACAACGAGTCGGTTGTGCCCATCTGGTCAACGGAAGTATGACGTGTTGGGGCTTTGATGAATGGGGATTGTTTGGGTACAGTACCTCGAATTATGCATCTGTCTCTGCCACCACAGCCACCACGTTTGTTGATTTCGGGACTGGACGGACTGCGGCTTCAATCAGCGTAGGTTCCCGGCACGCATGTGCTGTATTGGATACTGACGCCTTGGTCTGTTGGGGTCGAAATCACAAAGACCAACTGGGTCTTGGTAATATGACACAACAATGGATTCCAGTTGAGGTTACGAATGTGAGTACGTTGTACACACACATGGTTCATGAGCAACTCGTTGACCCTGCAAACAAGGACTTCCGTCCAACATGGGGTTCACGTCTTCATCAACTCGGCGCTGGAGCGTACGATGCTGGAGACGCCGATCCGTGGACCGCCGGTGTCTCGTGGACGTACAGCCCAATGAGCGACCCAATCTCTGGTTGTATGGACTCGCGAGCGCTGAACCACGATTCCACGGCCGTGTTCGCCGACCGTTCGTGTCGCTACACAGCTCTTTCCTCCTCGACCACCTCGTTTGAGTTGACCGTTGGCGACGAATTCGCCCACCAGTTGAACTTCACGAATCCATTCGTTGCGAATATTTCTGGAGTCTGTGCCAACGGATGTTCATCCAGCAACGTCGGGGAGTTTTCGGACATCGCCCTTGATTCAAACGGCGCTCGACACATGTGCTATTCAATTGGTTCATACGTGTTCAATTTGGGTTATGCCACGGACAAGTCGGGCCAATGGTCATCGGGCGTGGTGGTCACCAGCAATCAGGTGGGGCATTCATGCCAGATCGTGCTGGATTCCAACGACCGAATTCACATCGTGACGTTTGACGACACCAACGACCGACTCCTCTACTCAACCAAAACGCTCGCAGGGGCTCATCTGTACACTGGGCACTGGTCAACCTCAACCCTCACCGACGTTGACGGTTCTCACCAGGTCTTTTCGCTGGCCGTGGACAGCAGCGACACGCTCCACCTCTCCTATTACGAGGGGAGCGGCGACCTGAAGTATCGCACAAAGACCTCGAGCGGCTCGTGGTCGTCGGCATCGGTCGTGGATTCGACCAACGATGTTGGCCAGTATTCTTCCATTGCTGTTGACGGTGATGACGCACCGCACATCGTGTACCACGACGCCACCAACAACAACCTCAGGTACGCTCACAAGCAAGGTTCATCCTGGACAACATCAACCATTGACTCACAAACAGGAGCTGGTGTGGGAACCGCTGTTGCCGTCGACGCACACGGCAAGGTCCACGTCGCCTACGAAACCGACGCTTCCGACATGGCGTACATGACAAATTTCAGCGGTACGTGGGCCAAGACGGTCTTGGACACCAACAACCACAGCAACGCCGTTTCCATCGGTCTGGACGATGACGGAAACCCTCACGTGGTGTTCTTGGACGAGGTTGACGATGACCTGTTTTACATGACCAACGCGTTGGGTTCATGGCAGCGGGTCTTGGTAACTGCCTCGGCTGATTCGGGTGGTACAAACCACGTCATGGACGCCAACGGCGACCTTCACATCAGCTACCCGCTCGGCAATCAGGCCGGTTATGCAGCACAACGAAGCGTTGGCAACTACCAAACCTTCGAAGTCCAGCCCGATCTTCCCGATGGCCTTTCCATCGGGCAGTCAAACGCCACCATCCACGGAGCCCCCGTCTCTCCGCAGGACACAACGACCTACACCGTTTGGGTCAATACCTCTTCAACCTCGGCCTCAACAAGCATCGACCTCACCATCCTCGCAGGTCTGTTGCCCGATGTACCGTATCAGAAGCTTCAGAGAAACACCGCTCTGTCGCCGGTTTCCTTCAACTGGACCGTGTGGTCGTCCAACGTCGTCAACAGCACGGATACCGTGTACACGAACGGCCAGTCGGGAGACTACACCAGCATCGCCTTGGACAGCGACGACCACGTGCACATGGTGTTCTACAGAAACGACAACACGAACCTGATGTACGCCCACAACACCTCGGGTACATGGTCCGTGTCGTCCATCGACAGCAGCAACAACGTCGGAAAATACTGCGCCATCGCCATCGATTCCAACGACGGCCTTCACGTCTCCTATCAGTACAACACCGGCAATTCGCTCAAGTACGCATACAAATCGTCCAGCGGCTCGTCGTGGTCCAAGTCCACGGTGGACAACACCGGTGGGAAACACACTGACATCGCCGTCGACTCCAACGATAAACCGTTTATCGCCTATCGAGACAGCGGTGGAAACCTAGCGATTGCCAACAAGTCGGGCAGCAACTGGGCCTTCGATTCCTTTGACTTCCTCTTCGTGACCGAAGACATCGAGGACACGTCCATTGAATTTGACGCCGACGACAAGATGCATCTTGCGGTGTACGACAAGACCGACGAAGACCTGTATTACGTCACCAATCACAACGGGTATTGGTCGTACGCCAATCTCGAAGACATCGGCGCAGGGGGCAACATGGCGGTGGACATCGCCATCGACCCGTCGACCGATTTACCCGGCATCTCGTATTTTGACGCCGACAGTGCCGACCTCAAGTTCACCAAAAAGACCTCGCAGACCTTGAATCAGTGGGCCACCGTAACCGTTGACAGCAGCAACGTCGGGCGGGATAACTCGTTGGCGTTTGACGGCCATGGAAACGCGCATATTTCTGCAGAGCGAAACGGTGTTGACGATCTGATCTACGCCACCGACTCAAGCGGGTCGTGGGTGTCTTCAAACGTGGACACGACCAACGGCGTCGGTCTGCATACCTCCCTCGCTCTCGACAGCAACGACGACATCCACATCGCTTACCGGTACAACACGGGTTACGACCTCAAGTACGCCACCGTGCAGGGATACAAGACGGAAGCGACCTCTCGTACGAGCGTCCAATCTGCGACCTGCAGTGTGTCCCCCTCGCTTCCCTCCGGCTTGTCGCTCACGCAAGGTACGTGTTCCATCAGTGGCACCCCCAGCTCGGACGGCTCCAACACCACCTACACCGTCACGGCCACCTCCACCTCGGGCGTTTCCAAGACCGGCGAGGTTACGATTTGGGTGACGCCCATTGCCCCCTCCATCGCCTACTCAGGATCGCCGTTCACGTTCACGGAGGGCACCCTCATCTCCAGCATCACGCCAACCAACTCCGGTGATACCGCATTCTGGAGCGTGTCCCCCTCCCTTCCTTCCGGCCTCAGCCTGAGTTCAACCGGCGTCATCAGCGGCACACCCTCCGCACTGGTTTCGGCGACCAGCTACACCATTACGGCCAACAATCCAGGTGGAACGTCCTCGGCGACGATTTCAATCACGGTCAATGCGCAAGCCCCGACTGACCTTGCCTATTCGCCTGAAAACATGACCCTGACCAACGGCACGGCGATGAGCACCAACACGCCCAGCGTGAACGGAGGGTCTGTAACAGCGTGGCAAATGAGTCCAACCTTGCCAACCGGTTTGACCTTTAGTTCGAGCACCGGCGCCATCAGCGGAACCCCCGCACAGCTGCAAACAAGCGCCGTCTCTTACACCGTTTGGGCGAACAATTCTGGCGGTTCAACTTCGGCCACCATCAACATCACCATCAACGACGTCGCTCCTGCTTCAGTCAGTTATTCTCAAGAGAACATCACGCTGACAAAGGGCGTTTCAATGTCCCCCACCACGCCCTCAAGCGGTGGTGGCGTGGTCAGTTCATGGGCCATCTCCCCATCGTTGCCAAGCGGTCTGAGCATGGATTCCTCAACGGGTGAAATCAGTGGAACACCCTCGGTCTTGCAAACAACGGCCGTAACATACACCGTTTGGGCCAACAATTCGGGTGGTTCGACAACTGCTCAAATCAACATCACCATCAACGATGTTGCTCCAAACACCGTCGCGTATTCATCTCATGACTTGACCCTTGAGAAGGGGACGCTCATGACGACTACCACGCCGGCCATCAGCGGTGGAAGCGTGACGACATGGGAAATCAGTCCAGCCATTCCAAGCGGTCTCTCGTTCAGTTCATCGACGGGCGCCATCAGTGGAACCCCCTCGGTGTTGCAGACGACGGCCGTAGCCTACACCATTTGGGCGAACAATTCTGGCGGTTCAACCTCTACCCAGTTCAACATCACCATCAACGACCAACTCGCATCTGTAACCTATCCTTCAACCGTTGAAGTATCCAACGACCGAGCGATGAC
>CAXHCG010000028.1:0-14480 GCA_964014905.1 uncultured Candidatus Poseidoniales archaeon
CGTCGGTCGCTTGCGTTGATTGCCACCCCTCATTGGCGCCGATGCCCGATGGACACCGGTCATTTGCGTCTTGAATTCCATCGCCATCTTGGTCGTCTCCCGCACCTTCTATGACGACTTGCGTGGTTGCCGTATCGCTGGATTGCGTGTACTTTCCACACGTGGCTTGGGTTGTTATGGTGTGGGACTGTGTGGCTTCGGTAAAATCAACGAGAATTTTCCATGCCGCTTCGGAATTCAAGCCCAGAGTGCCTTGGTTGCCGTCGGTGATGGTGTATGTGATGGTGCATGAGTCAGTGTTGAGGTGCTCAACAGAGCCTTCAAACCAGACCACATTGGGTTCCTCGAGGACCAATCGCGTTGGCACGGAGAGAATCGGTGCAGGTTCTTGGGGCGGGAGTACATCCAGCGCCAATACAATCGGAGGAACCGCTGGGACGAGGTCGGTCAGGCCCGCGTTCGTGATGGCGATAGAAACGATGTGCTCCCCCGTAATGGTCGGTGTAAATTTGAGCTGATAACCTGCGTCATTTTCAGACCATGTAAGCGCGGTTACAGGTGCGAAATTGGGTTTGAGAACGGTTGGTTCAATCGTCCATTCCCCAGTACCTTCTTGTTGTATTCCAAGTGAAAAAATGGCTTCTTCACCCAAATCAATCTCCGAAGGGGAAACAATCCATGTTGTTTTCAAGGAATACGTTGAAGCCTCGGGTTGCTCGACCTCAGGTGAGGGTTCAGTGGTCCCAAGGCACCCTGCCAACATCATCAAAGAAACGAGGAAGAGCGCAGAATATTGACGCACTTGCATGGGTGTTGGTTTCCTTGGCTGTCCTTGAATGTGTTGCTTACGACATATCAAGTTCACTTCGACCGTCGTGAAGGGGGAGAACTTCAAGGGGTGCGGATTTTGGGTCGTGAGCAACCTTGAGCGGCTGGACCCAAAGGAGCGCTCCACCACGTTGCCTGTCGATTCGGAGGATGATTTCCCAGTGAACCCGCAAGAGGTCACTGTGGACTGAACCCGGCCATGTCGGTTCGGGTGGGTCAAGTTTCAACCGTTCACCTTCCACCCAACGTTGCGGTTTTCCTTGAACCATGATTCGCATTGGTCTCAAATAAAGCCCGCCTTTGACCTCCTTGAGTTCCATAGGAGCATCTTCGCCACCTGCGGTGCCGTCATCCAATCCAACCTCCCAGTGATGTGGAAGTTCAGTTGACAGCCCGGGTGGTGGTTGGCGCTGGGGGTTCCGATGAAGGGTTTCGAGCAATGTTTCACGGGAAGGAGGGAGTACGCCAACGCGAAGAATGGCATCAACGTGGTTCCACGAGGGTTCCCACTCGGGGAAATTTACGCTCAGTTCCAGTGGTTTGTTGGCGACGCTCGTGTGAAAAAAATCAATCGCAGGTGTTTTCAAATCCCGCTTGAGAAATTGGTTCTGCCTCTGAAGCTCCAGTAGATTGGCCATCACTCGAATGAACAGCGGTGCAAAGATGAGCGGCACCACAAACACCGCTAATGCTGGGTAATCCAAGAGTCCCCAGCGAACCGTTTCGAGCCCGTATACAGGTACATTTAACGCCATCAAAACCGGTGAGATAAACAAGTAAAACAGGCATGATAGGAGGACAATGACGACCCCATTGATGAACTGGCGCAGGATGTTGTGCACTGGATTTGGTATCAGGTACCACCCTTGGCGCTGTTTTTTTACTGCTTGGACA
Source organism: uncultured Candidatus Poseidoniales archaeon (assembly GCA_964014905.1). Lineage (GTDB taxonomy): Archaea > Thermoplasmatota > Poseidoniia > Poseidoniales > Poseidoniaceae > Poseidonia. The sequence goes on from CAXHCG010000028.1 coordinate 1,723, forward strand.
TAACTTCCGGATTCAAGATGAGGGCTGTCCATCTCCGCATCAAGCACCTCATCGTCATAGACAAAGCTCCGCTCAATAAGCCAGCCATCGTCAAGTCCCAAACGAAAGGACGGTGGCTGCTCCTGAACGGCTTTACAGGCTGATTTTTTCGATTCATATTGGCCAATTTCGTACCGTTTTACGGCGACAGGCAGGGTTTCTGGATCCCACCTTGACGCTTCAAACGGTGGATAACGGATTCGATGCTGTTCATGAAGCGGCTTCATTTTGCCACCTCACGTGAGCAACAGGCGAATACCTGCCTTGAAGGCAAGCGGTCGGAAAGCCGGTACTTGCTTGAGCAGGGCCATTCCAAGCGGGACCGGTTTCTCAATATCGCCAACGGCATTGATGAGGCTCAGGGTATCTGGGTGGGCAAAATTGAGAAAATGCTTGTCAAGGACTTCATCGGTGCAGTCGCTCACGAGAAGGTTGCGCAAAGCTCTCGCCCGGTCTTGTTCTTTTTTCATGGCACTCCACGGGTTTTTCGTGATGGCTTTGAGGTCATGTTCGCTCAGCGAATTTGACTCAATGGCCTGAGTGAGTGCTTCGTGGATGCATTGGATTTGATGGAATCCAGGGCCGATTCCGCCCCCTGTTGTTGGTTTAGCCATGCCCGCCGCATCACCGAGGAGCATCACCCTGTCTTTCACTGCCTTTCTCACCATGCCGGATGGAACTGGACCGCAATACCGGGCGATTTCTGACGTGTGTTCAAAGCGATCTTTCCAGAGGGGGTGATCAATGAGGTCTTGATAACAGGATTCTATCGACCTCCCGTTTAGTCGGTCAGCGGTGGACCAGAGGCCGATACGGTGGGTACCAAACCCTGAAGGTATCACCCATGCAAAAAATCCTGGAGCGATGGAACTGCCACTGTACATCTCCAACCAACGGTCTCTCCCCTGGTAGCCAACGACTTCCGTTTGAAATCCAATCATGAGTTCTTTTGGCCTGCCCATCTTGAACGTTCTTCGAGTCCAACTGTGGGCGCCATCGGCTCCGATAAGGAGTTTACACGTGAGGTCAATCTTCTCGTCATTTCGGCGTACGGTGATTTGGACTCCATTTTGTGCGGTGCTTGCTGCGGTGGGTACGCAATTGAGCCACAACTCTGCACCCGCTTCCATGCCTTGTTGGACCACGTATTGGTCAAATCGCTTGCGGCAAACAACGTAGGTTCGCAGGGTGCCCTCTGTTCCGACCGGTACAAGCGTTCCACTCGGTCCGTGAATCAGTGCTCCATCCACTTCTTCGAGGACCGTATGGTGTCCCCCAACTACATCCATGGCAGAGGGCGTCACTAAGCCTGCGCATTGAAAAGGCCGGCCGATTTCTTCGTGTTCTTCAAGCATTAACACCCGCAGACCGTTTTGACTGAGCAGGGTAGCGGCTCTCCCTCCAACTGGCCCAGCGCCAACGATGATGACGTCGTAGTCCCACTGGTCCATGTTTTTGCCTGGAGAAGGTATTGTTTCAATCTTCCTTCACCCGAGACGGTGTTTAGGAGCGTTTTGCGAACTTGTATCCAACCGACTGATTCTTTTTCAAATACAGGGATGCGCTGAAAGGATTGTTTGTTTTCTTCGACACGAAATCATCAAAGGGACCCACCGATCCTGTCTCAATCAATGTTTTCGCCTCGTCCCTGGTCAGGTCTCGTTTTGAGATGCACCGTTCGAGGTGGATTTTGCAATTCGTGGAGGAGTCTTCGACCGCATAATGCGTTTCGGTCTCTATGATGTTTGCTTTGGTCTTTGGACACACGGCGACGACACCTGGCTCTACCGGGAACCGTTTGGCGTCGGCAGCAGCGGCTCGAGGTGGGAAATCATAGGTGACCCTGTTTTTCTCAAGCTTCAGAAAGGCATTGAACGGTTTATTTCGACGAGAGGTAAAATCTTCCAGTATCGTCGATTTTCCATCGGTGAAGATTGGTTTTGCCTCTGCTGGCGTAATGACCCGTTTGCACATCACGTTCTGCATGCCTCTAAATGTGCATTCAGTGTTGTCACAGACGTAGGCCATCTTGGTGATTCGAATCGATCCTTGGTCACACGAGGGGCAGGGACAGAGCACCTCATCATCCTCGGTGGCTTGGTCGCTCCCTGAGCCTTTGCTGAGTACCTTTCCATCCTTGTGAAGTTCAATTGATGTTTCATAGCCCTCACCCGCTTGTGAAAAGAATCCGTGAACGTTGTCCAGCGATTGATTCTCCAGCAACCTCGAAGCGGTCGTTCGGTCAAACCAGCGCCCAGAGGTGTCTTTCCAGAACACAAAGGAACAGCCTTTGTCTCGACCTTCATTGTGTTCACATTGGTAGGCAAGCGTGTTCTCAACAACGCTTCCTCCGCAAGAAGGGCATGGTCCCAAGCTGGGTTCACTGAGGTACAGTGTGTTTCGGTCGTGGTCCCGTATGCGTTCAACCATCGTTTGTGTCTGATCAATAATCTTCTGCATGTAGGTGTCCATTGGTTCTTCTCCGCGCTGAACGGCGAGAAGAGAGGCTTCCATATCACCGGTCAATTCGGGAGATGTAATCCACTCGACCGGTATTCTTCGGAGTACGTCAATCATCCGAATGCCGTGCGGTGCTGCACTGATGGTGCCGTTCCGAGATCGGCGAATGTATTTTCGATTGAGGAGTTTTTCGATGGTATCGGCCCGTGTAGCGGGTGTTCCAAGTCCTTTTTCCTTCATCGCATCCGCAAGATCATCGTCCTCTATGTGCTTCCCTGCATGCTCCATCAGTTGGAGGAGGCTTGCTTCCTTGAGTCGGTTTTTGGGTTTACTCAATTCTTCAGAGAATTCATGTGAATCAAGGGCTGTGGCGCATGGATTGCTTGGTAGGCTTCCCCATCCTTCTGGAACTTTGTCCTTTTTTGGCACGACGGCTCTCCAACCGGGTGAGGCGATTTGTTCGACTTCTTTGATGAATTGATGGCCGGTTTTTTTGGCGATGCGCTTGGTTACGGTCCATTCAGAGGGTGGGTGCCACGATGCAAGGAAATTACGAACGACCATGTCGTAAAGTTTAGCGTGGTCACCGCCGAAGTTCCCAGGGGGCTGTTGCCCGGTTGGAATGATTGCGTAGTGATCTGATACCTTGCTGTTGTTGAAGTTTCGCTTGGAATTCGACAACCCTTCGCTCTGAAGCCGTTTGACGTGCTCGGTGTAGTTTGATTGACCACTGAGGTTGTCCAATGTTTTGGCCACCGTTTCATGCATATCGTCTGGAAGGTGTTTGGAATCCGTTCTTGGGTAGGTCGTCAGTTTGAACTTGTCGTAGAGGTCTTGAGCGACACCGAGCGTGCGCTTGGCGGACCAAGACCACATGCTATTGGCGCGCTTTTGGAGGGTTGTAAGGTCGAAATTGAGGGGCGGTTGTTCCTTTTTTGTCCGAGCCTTTTCTTCGGTGGTAAAATCCTCTGGCGATGCAAGCATGGCTTCGATGGCTTCCTTTTCTGAGGCTTCTGTAATCCGATGGGCCTTGTGCTCTGGACGGTCGGAGTCATCTTTGTGTCCCGTGCGTTCCCAGCGCCCTGTCCACCGTGCATCTCCTGCCGTGAACGTAGCATTGAGTTGCCAGTACGGCACAGGTATGTGAGAGAGAACTTCCAGCTCGTGGTCCACGACAAGCGCGAGGGTTGCTGTTTGTACACGCCCCAAAGAATTCGCCGAGCGATCCCTGTTTTGAGGCAGACGTGTGGCTATTCGGGAGCCGTTCATGCCGATGATCCAATCCGCCCTTGAACGGGAGTAAGCAGCATCGCTCAGCGCCTGGTAGGTATCACCTGATTTTCTGGTCTCAAAGGCCCTGTGCATGGCATCGTAAGTCATCGATTGCATCCACATCCGTGTCGTTGGAGTCTTCACCTTCGAGTGTTCAAGAATGGTTCTAAAAATCAATTCACCCTCACGAGCTGCGTCACAAGCGTTGACAATTTCTGTGACGGATTTGTCCTTGAGCAGTTTCAAGATGGCGGACAACTGCTTTTTTCCTCGTCCGCTCTTTGGTTTGTATTGGAAAGAACTCGGAATGAACGGCAACCTGTCGACGGTTCCCCGCCAATTCTTAAACTCGCTATCGTAGTCATCCATGTACTTGAGTTCAAGCAAATGGCCAATGGCCCACGTGATGATGATGTCGTCGCTGTGCCAGTGTGTTTCGAGTTTTTTCCCAACACCCAAGACATTGGCGAGGTCCTCGGCAACACTGGGTTTCTCAGCGATGATGACGATGGACATGTGTTGAAAGCCCAACGACGACCATACTTGAACCCTCCTTTGGTTCTTGGTTGGTTTCATTTATGTGGATGAAATGTATCATTTCATGGGTTTTATTTTGACATATTTTTGATGGCGCTTCGGCTTTTCGTTTCGTTCCATGGTTCCTCTGAATGCGGCCCTCCGCAACCCAAACAACCCGGATATCCGGCATTGAGCAGGTCGTCGGTGATCGACCTGATGCACTCCCATGCCTCGTCTACCCCCATTGACAACCACAGCACATCGATTGGAGGCTCGGTGATACCGCAAACGGCCATGGTCTTGGTGGGAAGCGGACTACACACACGAATCTCATCGAAATCACCGGGCATGAAACCTGGGAAGGAGGTTCTTGACGGCTGGACGTCGCCCAATCGAACGATGAGGAGTTCAACATGCTCTCTCAACCACTGCGGCCCGATGATGGTCAGTTCCTCAGTGCGTAAGATCATCCTGCTGAGTTCACGAGCCGCCGGCCAACGTGGGTCCGTGATTCGCATGATTTGTTGCAGGCGAAGGCAAGTCTTGAAGGATGTCGTTTGAAACCACTGCAACATGGGCGTGTTTTATCGCTGGTTTGGGAGGCCTTTGCTCCGCTTCCAGGATTCTGAAAAAGCCCATGGACGCTCACTTTCCTTGCTTAAGCTCGCATCAGCAAACCCCCTGTCCCGATTTCTCCTAAGGGCACTTTACAAACCCCGTACATCGTTGCCGGTTGAAGTGTTTGGACATCACTACAATCATCCATTTGGCCTAGCGGCTGGCATGGACAAGAATGCGAAGGCCCTCATCGGATGGGAGACAACGGGGCTAGCTTTTGTTGAAATTGGCGGCGTGACGATGCTCGAACAAGGTGGAAATCCCAAACCCAGAATGTTTCGAGCCCCCCACGCCCGGGCTCTCGTGAACCGTATGGGTTTCAACAACGACGGCAGTGAAAAAATTCGAGAGAGCCTTACTCACCACTTCAAGCGTCACGGTCGGCCAAGCATACCTCTTTGGGTGAATCTTGGGAAATCAAAAATTACGCCGCTCGATGAGGCGCATCTCGATTATGGTACGACACTTGAGCGGCTTTGGCCGCTTTGTGATGTATTCGTGATCAATGTCTCGTCCCCGAACACTCCAAACCTTCGTGAACTTCAAACCGATGAGGGTTTGAATCGAATTCTCCATCACTGTCAAAGCATCAACGACAAGATGGCCGCTGAACGGAACGTCGATCGAAAACCTCTGCTCGTCAAAGTCGCTCCTGACATGACGGACGAACAACTGGTCCATATTGCCAGAACAGCGAAGCAGAGTGGGGCCGACGGGATCGTCCTCTCCAACACGACGATTGAGCGTCCAACCAGCGGCCATTCACGAGATCAATCGGTCTTTGTCGAACAGGGCGGACTAAGCGGTATGCCGCTTAAAGACCGGTCTACGGCGATGATCGGAACGGTTCGTAAAGCCATTGGCCACGGCTGGCCCATCATCGGCGTTGGAGGGATATCAAACGCTCAAGACGCCTGGGAAAAAATAGAGGCTGGAGCAACATTGGTGCAAGCCTATTCGGGATTTGTCTTCGAAGGACCCGCCCTAAGCAAACAGATTGTTCATGGTCTCGCAAAACGTTTGCAGGCCTCAAACCACGCCTCTATTTCTGAGGTTGTTGGCAGTAAATCCAATTGAAAGAGGATTGTTAAGGGTGCGAGGCTTGGAATAACCATGTGGGCAAGGCGCACACGGGTGTTGGTGGTCGGCGCCGTTCTCACCGTTGGCCTTCTCGCCACCCTGCTGTTGCAATCACCAGCACCCACCCAGACCGTGGATGAATTAATGTCCTCTCCCACCGAACACCTCAACCAGGAAATAGCAGTTCGGGGCGAGGTACAGGATGGCACAATCGATAATTCAACCATGACATTTACCCTCGAAGGCTCTTCGTACACCCTCACCATCCGGTTTACGGATGCGATGGTCTCCAACGGACTTGATGACAACCGAACGGTGTACGCTGAGGGTATCCTTTTGCTCGAGGACGGTTCTTACGTTCTCGACGCCAACGTCATCAAAACCTCATGCCCTTCAAAGTACGAAGAACAGGCTGAACAAGAGGATTAAGGCTCTGCGTTGCCTTCATATAGGCTGGTGAACGGCCCTCTGTTGGGATAGGTGGGGAGCTCGGCGTACCCTGTATCACAAACCGTCGTTATGGTGGACCGAACGCCTTAGGGCGGCGAAAGCGGTCGGAAGGTTCCCGTAGGCGGACGTTGATGTCTCGCCCCCACATGACTCGGGTGTCATGAGCCGTCTCCGGAAGGAAACGGGGAATGAATAACCGGGGGACTAGGTCAGGCCGGGAACGGAGCAGCCCTACCTGGGGCCATGGGTGCTGTGGGGATTCGGGATGGAGGAAGCTTGCGGATTTGGCCTTGCGAAGCGCCCGTCCACCTTTGGCTCTCCCACCTCAAATGTCAAACACAACGTCTGCGAACCAACCGGGTCCTTCGAAATCAGGAACATCCTCCCACTGACTTGGTACGACCTCTCCTTTGTTGACTTCTTTGACCGCTAAATTGTGGGTTGTGACGGCTTTTATCTCGATTTCCCGCTCGATGAGATCTGATTGAACCCAACTCACATGGGCCACGGCCATCCAACCATCTTCATCCTGTTTCACCTTCACCATGCCGTCGATGTACCACTGCCCGTGAACCTCGGCACGATAGAGAACTTCATCCAACCACGCCAAATACAGAAAATGGACATCTTGCGGGTTGTGTTCTGAACGAATCCGCCACTCACCGGTGTGGCGAACGTGCGTGTTGACGAGTTTGGCACTGGCCTCACTCATCAGGTAGGCTTGCACACCGAGGGCAGCTTCAGCGAGCAGCGAGGGGAAATCCTTTGCAAATACCCTCATGCCAATGTCAGCCGTTGTTGGCCACAACCAAGCACTCACTTTTCCACCTCATCGCTTGGAGACCTGCAAGTTCCATACGTGCTCCCCAACTCGGTGGATGAGGTCGTCTTTGCTCAGCACAAATGAATCCGTTCGTTCCGCTCCAAGGATGCATTCACATGCTGCGTTGGCCAAAAGTGCCGTGGAGTGAACATCGAGGCCCCTTGAAAGGGAGAAGGCAATGGCAACAGCAGCAGCATCGATCAGTCCAATCATTTGCCGCAGATCAACCAATCCGCAAGGAGCGTGGACGGTTTCTTCATCGGCCGAGTAGATGGTTACGCCGGCCTCACCGGCGAGCACAACGAGGTGGTTCCAGTTGTATTGGGCGAGGAGCTTCTCGGCGGCTTCGGCACCTGTCGATGCGCCTAAACGTCGTCGCATCAATTCCAATCCCTGCGATTGAAAGAGGGTCCAATCGACGCCCTCTGTGCGATGCAGGCCGGTGAGTTTTGGGTCCGCAATGACCGGAATTGACAGGTCCTTGGCTGCTTCAAACAGGCGGTCAGCCCCTTGGTCGGTGATGACTCCTTGTCCGTAATCCGATGCTATCAGCGCCGAGGCACCCCTGAGGTCGTCAATGGCTTGTTCATACAGCGCATGCGAGGCCTCGTTTGGAACCGGGTCGTCTTCCTCAATGTCCCATCTCAAGAGTAACTGTTCGTCTCGGATTAGGCTCTCTCGAGATGCCAACATCCTGGTTTTCACGGTGGTGGTCCGGTCTTCCACGATGGCGATTCCGTGGGTTGTCACGCCTTCCATTTCGAGGGATTCGATGATGCTCAACCCCGCTACGTCATCTCCAACGACGCCAAAAAGATGGCTGTCCAGACCCATGGAACGCAAGCCCCTCGCTACGTGAGCTGCTGCGCCTACATCTTCTTCTCTGGATGTTTCCCTGAGCACCGGCACCGGTGCACGTGAATTGAGGTTGTTTGCGTACCCATGGATGTAACAATCCATCATCACGTCCCCGATCAGCACAATCTTTCCTGATTCGTCTGACCGAAGTTGGCGCTTTAGTTCGGACAACGTGTCGTGTAGGTTGGCTTCTTCATCCGTCATTCCCATGTGTTCACCTCACGCTATCTCCCATTACTTCGCGCATGATTTGTTCATGCTCATCATCAGAAATTTCAAGTTTCAACTGCAAGGTTTTCAAAATCGCGTGTTCGTCAGCCGTAATGACGTTGTCTTTCAGAGCGGTTTTCACGGCGGCAGCGTACGTGTGATAGTGTTCGGAGATGCTTGGTGTGCTTCTCGCTCGTTCGAGAAGGTTTTGATGCGTGAGTTGATCAATCCCAAAGTGAACACGGAACGTATCCAACAAGTCAATTTCATCTTGGAGAATTTCTCCGTCGTCAAGCGCTTGGAGAATCATGTCGTAGTACACTTCTTCTGGGGGGGGGATTTTGAGCGATTGACGCGCTTCGTTGGACAATCGGCGGACCCGTTCAGGGTGCATCCCGAGGAATCCAACCACTTCATTGAGCAGTGTTTGTTCATCCCGTGTGATTTTGCCGTCTTCCCAGGCACGAGCGAACATCCGGCGAACCAATTCTTCTCCGTATTGTGCATCGATTGATGCGATGCCTTCAGGATTTGAAACCGGCGACACCAACGCTTGCTCGTGGTAGGTCAATCCTTCATCCAGATGGGACAGCAATTCGAGGATGGGTGTTGTCCGTGTCCACAGGGTCTCGAGTCGGACACTGGCATCGCCGTGGCCAACGATTTTACTCAGAATACGCTGAGAGAGAGCGTCAGCTTGGATACGCCCTGTTTCGGTAAGTGTGTAGACGCGCTTGCGTTGCTTGCCACCGGGAATGTGGCGTTGGGCCACATTCAACAACCCGTTTTTTTCCATTCTTTTCAGCGTCCGTGGAATGTGTTTTCGCTGAACGTGAACCGCTGCAGATATGCCTGCTTGTGTCAATGTTGCCGGCGCTTCCCACCCACCACTGGGCAATTGCTGGTTAATCAGATGCAACAAAGCACGTTCTTCCGTGGTGAGAGTGCCCAAGTAACCGTCAACCATAGCAGTCCCTCATGCCGTGGTTAACCCGGTAGCACATAGGACAATCGGTGCCAAGCGACGGAATCAAAAACAGGGCGATGGTGGCAGAGGCATGCGTGGACGCGAACGAACGTACCGCCCTCGGGCCCGTACGACACGTCCTCTTGGTGAACCTCGATCGGCGAATGCCCCCCCTTCACAACCTCTCTCACCGCCTGAAAAGCGAGCTGACGGATGGTTCATACCGGACCCGCTTGCCCAGCGTCTCCATCAAAAAAGTGGCCTCGGAAAGCGGACAAAACAGGGCATTCTCTTGACCGCCGAAGAAGTCCTTTTTTGCCATTGGTACCGTCATGTACCACTCCCAAGCGACCATGGGTGGTTTGGTGCCCAACTGCATCACGATGGTACACTGTTGCGCCGCATTATTGGCATGGATGTCCTGCGCAATGGAGGCGAGCGAGTCATACCTGTCGCTCATCTTGCCGAACGGTTTGAACCGTTTCCTAAGCACACGTGGGCTGTGCGATGGGAACGTCATGAATCATGGACGTCTCACTCAGGATACAGTCAGGTCCGATTGCAACGTACGCACGACCCGTTGGACTGGGATGAACTCGATGCGTGGGTTGAATCGGTCAATTCGTGTGGACATGTTGCGGAATTATGCGTGATTGATGATGAGTTTGACACAACCGTTTACCACCTGTCTACGTGTTTTCCACATGGCACACATGTCCGCCACTCAGACTTGGATGAAGAGCGGAAAGAAGCGCTTCGGTCCGCGTGCAAAGAAGCTCAGTCAGTCGATGGCGGTTTTTTTCTGAACTATCCCGCTGAGTGGCCTCTAGCCGCCATTGGTACACCGCATTTTTCTGGTCGCTATTTACGCAATGAGGAGCATGCTTTCTTAATCCGTGATGGCCACACCAGTGTCCAAGATCTTTACGGGGCGCTGGTCGAACAAGGCCTTCTCCTCCGTCCAGGATTCAAGTACGGTTGCCGGTGGCGCGGGTACGAAGATTCAATCGAAGATGCCCATGCTCCTTGGCTGATACAACCGCTCGAGGAGGCTCCTACCAATTGGGAGGAGGTTTGTTTAGCCGTACGGCTCGCAGAAGGCGTCAACAAACGGTGGATTTGTGCCCGTTTCGCCGATGAAGCTTCGTCATTCCTGAACATCAAACGCGTTGGTTGAGGCATCATTGTCCAACGGACGGCCCCACGGGTCATGCCGGTCATTGGATGGCAATGCTGGTGATTGGTTTTCCTCGGAATCGGCATCAGCACGCGACTTCTTGAACGCACCAGTGAGGGCTGACAATCCCAGAATGGAAAGCATCAGACCTACCACGCGACTTGGCTCGGTCCAAGGCGTCCACCACGCATCGTTGTTTGAGGTGGCTTCCAATTCAACGTTGATGGTCCAAGCCATCCCATCTTCGGTAGCCAAGATGACGGTTCCGTAGACGAGCATGTTTTCCTCAAGCAGCGTCTTTGGTTCAACGGTTAGTGCATACGATGCTTCTTCCCTCACGACCAACGATGTGGGTCCACTTGCCACGCGTGCCAGTGGACCATCTACAGAAACAGAGAACCGTTGGTCTCCATCGCCGTAGGAAGCGATTGGAATGTCCAACATCGTGGTTGCAGTTGGGTGGATGGTCTCCTCAAACACTGCAATCAGCGGTATACGGTTGAGAACATGCACCGGGTGGCGAAGGTGCACCGTGTTCTGGTCGCAGGTGATGGTTCCCTCGATGTAGGCCGTTGAAGGTCCATTGGCCCGGGTTGAGAAGTTGAGTTGATGCCCTTCACCACCATGCACCAAAACAACAGCTCGGCCATCGGATGATGTTAGCTCGCTTGTGCATGGTTCTGTGTTTCCGGTGAGTTGTATGGGAATTGACTCGGATGGAAGAACCGTGGTGCCGTGGTTGTTCAAATCCACCTCAAACGTTGGATTGCAGGAGGGTGCGGTAAAGGAGATGCTAAGATTCTCCTCCCCAGAGACCGTGGCTATCCACGGAACCAAGACGCCATCGTGTGTCCATATCTTGACGCCATCAGCCCCAAACGAGGTGTTGTTGAGAAAGAGGTCGCCGGCTTCACCTTGATTTGAACCTCGCACCAAATCATCACCTTCATCTGCTTCAATGACTTTGAGCCATGGCTGGTTTGGATTTGTGTTAACCTCGTTGCGTTCAAAATTTCCAACGCTCAGGTCTTGGTACGATACGAGGATGCCTGCTCCCGGCAATCTTGAATCATAACCCGCATCTGAACGGTGTTCGACAAAGATGGATTCTGTGCTGGAGAGGGGGATTTTCAAAATCATTCCCCCTTCTGTGACTCCTTCAAGGGGGGTTGTGGGTCCGATGCAAGGTTGGGCAGCGTTTTCCGGCCACGAGAGGTCGAGCGTTTCGATTCGTTGATGGCGAACGAGTTCCATGTTCGCTCCCGTTGGCATTGCAGGCCATCGTCCACCCCCGTTCCAGTTTCCACTGGCCATGATGTCCCAATCACCTGGGCCTTTCCACGATTGAAACGCCACCTCATCGTGAACGGGGTAGAGGTCAATCGCTCCCATCTGGTGGAGCATCTCATGGATGATCGTCCCTACTCCGCTGCTTCCTGTTTGCAAACTCGCCATTGTGTAATGTTCAATCTGCCGTTCGTTTGGAAGTTCAATCGGTTCCTCGAAATGTGTGAAATGTGACCATATACGTTCGCTGCTTCCGGGATTTTCTTCCTGTCCCTTTGTGGTGTGCAATACCAAGAAACGATCGATTGTTCCATCACTGTTCAAGTCAAATGGGCCCCAGTCAACAGCGTCTTTGATACTGAAGACGGCTTCCTGTGCAAGGGCAGATGGGAGAAATGCGCCGTCCGCATCGCTGTCTTTTCCGTTCACATCTGCTCCGTAAACATCAACGGGAAAATCGGCACGAACAACCGCGTCATGAACCGTTATGGTCAAGGCTGATTCGCCCCCAGATAATTGCTCTATGTAAGGCACAACGGCCTGATTGAGCATGTCGCTCGCTTCGGTCGTCCCCCAACCGTTGTTGGAGGTGTGTTGCTCAAAATCCACAACCACCACCAACCAGTGTTCTTGGTCTTGGAGCGGGAGTTGTTGAGGGGGTTCCTGGCTTTCGGAGGCTCTTTGCCCAACAAACCACCCCTCGACATCCTCCTCGTGGGTGAAGGTCCAGGCTGCTGAAGAGAGAAAAACGATGGCCATGAGTGCCGCCGCGACCTGCCTCATGCCTCCGTGTTTGTGCCCGCAGGTTTGAAGTTTCGTTGAACATGCATGTCCAGAACCGAAAAAGAATCAACCATCCTGCCGGTCCTTGCTCGACAGGATGGACGTAAACGGGTGAGCGCTGGAACCCCTGAATTCAATGTGTTCCTTGCCATGCGTGGTGATGCCAAGGCGGTGAAAATTTTCAAGCACAGCGTCCGGCAATTCATCGACCTCCC
>CAXHCG010000029.1:0-14313 GCA_964014905.1 uncultured Candidatus Poseidoniales archaeon
CTTTTGGGTCCTGTATGGCCACTTGAGTTGGGACAGCATTGCTCATTGGAAAAAGGGCGATTCCTTCGGCCCGGGTGAGGTGCTGGCGGCCCTTGGCGATGAGCACGAAAACGGGGGTTGGCCGCCGCACGTTCACGTTCAGCTTTCCGTTGAGGAACCGGTTGGCGGGGACCTGCCGGGTGTTGTCTGTTTCGATGAGCGGGCTGAGGCTTTGGCCAAATTTCCCGACCCACGGTTGATCTGTGGACCGCTTTATTGAACGGAATTCAAGTGGGCTTTGAGGCCGTTGATTGGAGCGATAGCGGCAGGGTCTTTGCCGTGCAAAAAAGCAAGGGTGATGGAGAGCCAATCCATGACCAAGCAATGATAGAGGAGGCATTCGAGCAATGAAGTCCCTTCGCCCACGAGGTTCCACGCTGTCTCGGTGGTCGTGTGAGCGATCATCCAGTCCAAGCGTTGTTGGACGCGTCGGTGCATGCCTGACCAGGTTAACACCAGGAGAGCCTGATTGGGCGCTTCAGGATCGGCATCGGGGCCGATTCCTCCCCACGCCACGCTTTCGTTGTGGTTCATTTCTGGAACCACGCCAATTCGCACGAACCGAGCAGCGTTTTCATTCATTTGATTTTTGAAACGGTTCAGCGCAGGACCCAATTCTGAAGGGCCAATTACGGCCATGGGTTGTTCCATGAGGCCCGCAGCCAGCAAAGCGATGTCGCCCTCCGGCTGGGCGATGACGTCGAAGTGCTCGTTGTTGGCAGCCAACCGCTCGAGCATCGCGCGGCGCTCACCATCGGATTGTGCCGGTAAAAGACCGATGTGTTCCATCACTGCGACCTGTCGGCTGAAAATATGACCAAAGGCCGTTCGCGGCGGCTGACCTCCGATTGTTGGAATGAGGTAGCAACTCGGGAAAAGTTCGGGAAGGCCAGCCAAATGCCCACCGGTAGCGATCACCACGGCGGTTGCACCCATTCGCAGAGCAGCTTCGGTGGCTGCAATCGTTTCTTCGGTGTTGCCGCTGTGGCTGGTAGCGAGGACAAGCCACGTCGCATCAAACCACGCAGGCAGGGTGTAATCTCGGCTGACGATCACGGGGCAGCGTCCTTCTCGTCCGGTCAACGCCGCCAAAAATTCACCTCCGGCTGCGCTGCCACCCATGCCCAGGCAAATGACGCCGCTCCATGGTGCTCTTTTCAACTCATCAAGCCAAGGGAAATGTTCGACGGATACGGCCTGGAACCCATCGCGCAGATCATGATGGAAGGTTCGTGTGAACCCGACCATCCCTTCCAGGTCCAATTGTTCAGCGAGGTCAACAAGCGTTGGCTCAGGCGCTTCTCTTTCGGTATCTTGCATGATCATTCCTCCAAGGTTTCGGGTTCGTCAACCGCCATGAACGGGAGCGCAAGCCAAGCATCGTCATGCTTGATGAGCCGACCTTTCCGTCCAGGAGCGTGGTCGAAAGGGAGACGGACGTGGTCCATCGCCCAGGTTGTAGGGTCGAGGAATTCGCCCACCGTTGCATCCTCGTTGATGAATTCCACATTTGTTACTTCGTGCATTTGAGCGACGACTTTGGCTTGTTCCAAATCGCGCCACGTCGCTCCCGTGCGCTCACGCCGGTCCACCCGTTCCATGATCGCACCGTCCTTCGTCCATGATGAAGGTCGCCAAACGTGGTTTCGCCACTGGACAATGTCGCCGATTTCATAGCCCGGTTTTCGATAAAGCAGGGTCAGGCGAGTCACGTCAACGCCATCCTTGCGTCCGACGGTTGAGTTTGTTTCCACCACCATGCCCCCGTACTCGTTGATGAGGTGGCGGCCCCATGCACGCGCCAATCCTTTGCTCCCAAGCACAACATCGTAACCTCCGGTGACCTGACCTTCGCTGGTGATGAAGAACATTGGGTCGTCGGAAAGTTTCTCCAAGACATCGTCCAAGGTTGTTCGCAAGCGCGTGAATTCTTCTTCGCTCAGCCGGCGTGCACTGGAGCGCAATTGAACGGTCGCTTCGAAATAATTACCCGCTCGCCGGGTGCAGGTGAGGCAAACGCCGTTCGCCATGCGTGCCCGCATGGTGTGTTCTTCTTGGAAGAGCAGCGTGTCGATGACGCCTTCCACTTGGATGTGAAGCAGCGTGTGCCGGTCGGAGACTTTCACCGGCTCCATGGCGAGTTTAATGTCTTCGGCTTGCTCGTGGACAACAAGATTTCTGTGCAAAAGTTCGTCCCAAATCTCGTCTTCGGTGGTGTTTTCCCATTTGCCATCGAGTTCGACGATGCCGCATCGCGCACAGCGCACCCACGGGACGTTTTCCGGCACCTTTGCCAGCACGGTTCGCGCCCGAAGGCAGGGCTCACACATGCGGTCGCCGTACAGCGGCGGCTCGGCCCCACAGACCAAGCAAAATTCGCCGCCAAGCCGTGATGACATACGCCTCTCCGTGTTGACCTCGCGTTGAAGCCTTTGAAAGACTACGCCTTTAGAATGGCTCAGCCGTCGGTTTTCTCAGCGGCTTCAGCATCGCCATGACCGGACCGCTCGAGCGCGTCCAATCGCTCGTCTAGGCGACGGCTTCGTTGGACGACCGTCCACGTCCACAAAGCGATGGCTACCAGCATGCCAAGGTAGGCTACGGCGAGGTAGGTCATGCCTTCCAGGTCAAGCACCTCCATCGCGCATGCTCTGCATGGATTCCAATCGCTGTTCGAGGGCGGTTAACCGCATGGAGGCGATCATGTGGCCGACGATGAAGACCGTGAACGAGACGGCACCGAGAAGCAAGACAAGTCCCATCTCGCCGTTGATGGAGCCCTCATCACCCGTTCCGACCACGGGCCCCGGGTGCCGTATGGTCCAAATCCTTGTAGCGACGTAGGTGAGGGGCACCAAAACAAACCCGTACAGGCCAAAGGCAGCAAAGGTATCCCGCGTTTCGACCCCGTCTGGTTGGCTGTTTCGGCCAAGAACTACGTAGATGGCCAGGAGCGTTAACAGCCCGAAACTGTTGAGCCGTACATCCGTCCAGTCCCACGGAGTGCCCCATTCGGCTTGGCCCCAGACACACCCCGACCAAACGGCCATCAGACCACACGCCAAACCGGCTTCTGAGCCAGCAACGTGCAGTCGCCACATCCATTCAGAGCGTTGGAACAACCATCCCGCAGAACCCACAAAGAGGGCGCCAAAGGCAATGAAGGCGGCCCATGCTGCGGGAACATGCCAGTAGAAAATTCGTTGAGCCGCAGGGGATTCAAAGGCGTTGATTGAGACACTCGGGGCCCAGAGAAGCGCGAGGAGGAGGGTGCTGCCAATCCCCACGAAGCCGAGGACAAGCAATGCTTCGCCCCACTTCATGGACGGCGGTGTTGGCATGTCCCCCTTGAACTTGGTGTTCATCTCAAGAAAGAAGGCTGACAAAGAGGGAATACGGCAGGATCAACACCGGGGTTAACAATCCAACGAACACGGCTTGGGGACGCGCAAGGCGTTGCGTGGAACGTTGCATCCAACCCACGCCATGCCAGACTGAGAAACACAACAGCGAGCCTGCGGCTACGCTTGTGGCGTCCAAAGCCTCGCCAAGAGCGGTGAACGAGAGCGACGAAAACACCAATCCAATCACCAACGGTAACCAACTCGCATGGGGTGGCCTTCCACAAACGCCTCGCCACCAATCGGCGGTCCGCTCCTCCCTTGTTGCCACGACCAACGGTTCACCGCACAAAGCAACGGCCAGAACGGGAGCGAGGACGAAACCGAGCCGTTGCATTTGGTTGAGCTCCCCCATAAAGTCCCCAAAGGAAAGAAGAATGCCCAAGGTGAGCAAACCAGCGATGGCGTTGGTGTTTAACCACATCAGCGTGCGAAGATGCATGCGAACGCCAAAGGCTCCTGGAGTGAGGCGTTTGACCGGGGTTGATGGCCGTTGGTGAGCCTTGACTTCTTCCGGAGGTTTGGTTTGGGTTTTTGCTTCCTGGCCGACCTCGAAGCGATGGGTTGCGAGGTTCATGATGCGCTCGTCATGCGTGGCAATGAGAAGGCCGTGGCCCATGCCCCGAAGTTCATTCAGCCAGCCGCTGAGGGTTTCGATGGACGCATCGTCCAAGCCTGCGTCGGGTTCGTCAAGGATGACCAGAGCGGGGTGGTTGCTGGCGAAGGCTGGAAGCAATCCTGCCAGCACGGCCACCTTACGCGCTTGGCCTTGGGAGAGGTGAGCGATCAAATCGTTGGCCCGGTGGGTTAAGCCGAAGGCGTCCAAGAATGGACCACTGTCCACGCTTCGTCCGTTCATCGACATGGCGCATTGAAGCCGTTCCTCAAGCACTTCGCTCCCCATCATTCCGTTTTTTTGGAGCGTCAAGCCCACGTTCAACGGGGAGGATTTCGTCCGTCCCTCGTCGTCTCTAACCACAACATCAGCATGCTGAATCTGGCCGTTTTCAACAGGCAGAAGACCTGCTGCTGCTTCAAGAAGTGTGGTTTTACCGGCACCGTTTGCCCCCGCCAACACCACCGTTTGACCGGTTTCAATGCGAAGCGAGCACCGATCCAAAACCGTGTTCATGCCCCGGCGGACCCGAACATCCACAAGGTTGAGCAGGGCCTTGGCCATGGTCTGGGGAGAGGCCAATCGGGCAAGAACCCTCCTGTTTCTTCCATCTGAGACATCAACTCAAAAGAGAGGGAGTCTAAGGGGCCACCATGGGCTTTGCCATGTCCTTCTTCTCTTGGACCGAGTGGGCGGTTCTTTTGTTGTGGTTCATGGCCGTCCTGACGCCGCTGTTCTATGCTGCACGCACACGAACTTCACTCGCCATGGGCATCACCGTGAGCGTTCTCCTTGGCGCCGTGGTCCAGGTGCTGTGGTCCATGCTTTACACCTGGGGGCTGGTGGACATTTGGGTGTGGAGCGATTTCGTCCTCGTCCCGGTGAGGGCGTTTGAGCCTGCGTTCGTTCACACGCTGGCGTCGGCTGGTTTTCTCCACAGCCAAGGGGACATGATGCACGTGCTGGGCAACGTCATCATCTTGGCGCTGGTCGGTGTACCGCTGGAACAACGGCTTGGGTCGCCACGGTTTGGGATGGTGTACGTCATCGGTCTGCTCGGTGGCTCGCTTGGTTGGGTCGCGTTCAATGCTGAATCGTACACACCCGCCTTGGGCGCCTCCGGCGCAGCGTTTGGTTTACTCGGGGCTTACCTTGCGGGTTGGCCACGGGACGAGATTCCTTTCCCCATCTTGTTGATTCGTCCGTGGCCGGTGGTGTTCATTGCGCTGTTGTACTTTGGTCTGGAATTGTTGCGCGCGTTCTCAACCATGGAGTCCGGGACCTCGAGCGGCATTGCCCACATGGCCCACATCGGAGGATTTGTCGCCGCTTATGCGCTCCTTCCACTCGTGGCTCGAGGTGGTCCGGTGGAACTCGGTGTGGTGGATGGTGGGCCGAGCCAGGGTGCCGCTCATTCAGCAAAGCGGCGCCGAATAAAGGCCAGCATGGTTGACCTCAGCTCGCTTGAAGACCCGTGGACGTCTGCCGGCTATGAGGTTCCAAAACACCTCCGCGAACCGCTCAAGAACCTGATGCAAGCAAGCGATGAACCGGAAACACGAGCGGCATGGATGGAACATTTGGCCGATGCTGGCACCTGCCCTGTCTGCGAAGCATCGCTGGGCTTGGTCGAACGCTCAACTGGGCCTCACCTGCAATGCTCGGTCAACACAGACCACCTTGAATGGCCGCCGCAATGATGCTGAGGGTGAATCGTTGGACGGCGTGATACATCTGAGGATAGAATCAAAGGTGGGCAAGCCTTCCAAAGCATGGAGAGGGAGAGCCATGCGCAGCGCACCACGGCAATCATTCCGAACGGCCGCGCTTCTCTTTGCCGTCTTGATGCTCATCGCCGACGTGAGTGGTGGCCTTCTTTCAAACCCTGTTCATGCAACACCTGTGGCTGAACATGAGGAGCCGATTCTTGTGGACGGTCTCCCTCCGCTCATGTGCGGAGATGAACTCTGTGAACGCCCGAATCGGATAATTGAGCGGGGCGTACGACCTTCCGCCGAACCCGATCAATGGTGGCTCGGCTATGGACCTGATCTCGATTGGAACGGCATGGACGACCGTTTGCAGCGCGTGCTCGCAGGCCATGAATCCGTTTCACCCACCGCCATTACGGGACCAGACGGCCGCAAAACCGTGGCCATCGTCGTCGATTATGCTTGGGCGCCCAATGCAAATGAGGTGGAAGCGCTTCGAACCGTTCTGAACGAACACGGCTGGATTGGTGAAGAAGCAGGTGCCTGGTTCCAAGTGATGGATTCAATCGACTCCGTGGTTGTGGACAAGGTTCCCGTGAGTGCTCTGATGGACGTTTACTTCCTTGGCGGCGTGGTTGTTGTTGAGATGCAAAACGTGATGGTGCCCTTCAACGGCGTCGCCTCCGAAGCGACCCGCTCAATGCCTTCCGATGTTTACTCTGCCAGCACCTATGCACGGGGCTACAACGGCGAAGGCGTCGTTGTTGCTGTGCTTGATACCGGCGTTGACAATGAACACCGTGCCCTCAACGATTTTGATGACGTTGACGATGAACCAGACAGCGACGCAACCAGCTACAACGATCAAAAATGGGTCGCAGGCTTTGACGCGACCTCCTCGGCATCAAACCCCGACGGCACCGTTGACCCCGACGATGGTCAAGGCCACGGCACGCACGTGGCAGCGACTGCCCTGGGTACCGGCGGGTCCGACCGAATTCATACCGGAAGTGGCATGGGCGCCTACCTGGTTGACGTAAAGGTCTTGACCGATTCAGGCGGCACCAACTCTCAAGCCTCACTGAATGGAATTCAATGGGTCATTAACAACAAAGACACCGATTGGGGCAACAACGATTCAAGCCGTGGCATCGATGTCGCATCGATGTCCTTTGGTTCACTGAGCAGCCCGCTGAACCCAGACGATGAAGGGGATAACGGGTCAGGGGCTGAGGCACGGTTGGTCAACGATGCCCGCGACGCAGGCATTGTTTGTGTCGTAGCCATGGGCAACGACGGCAACAAACGCGTTCCGTCTCCCGCCAGCGCTGACGGCGCCATTTCCATCGGCGCTGTGGACGACCGAAACAGCGTCAATCGCACGGACGACATCATGGCATCGTACTCCAATTGGGGACCTCGTCTTGATGACGGCGACGACGATGAATGGGACGAACTGAAGCCCGACATCACCTCGTACGGTTCGGGCATCATGTCGGCCACCGCCGCGACGGGTCCTTCCTTCCCGGGACAACCGGAACGACCACTCGCCGACGATGGATACGACTCGAAGGACGGCACAAGCATGGCTACGCCGCTTGTTTCAGGCATTGTCGCCTCTCTTTTGCAGGCCGATGATTCGCTCGACCCAGAGGACATTCGGAACATCCTTCGGAATTCCTCCGAAGCCAGAGGCTCGGCAACCGAACCCGACATCTCCAGTCGCTGGAATGAGAAATGGGGCTTTGGACTTGTGGACGCCTCATGCGCCCTTGATTACGTGCTCGACAGAGTTTGCACGCCGCTTGAAGACAACGGCGGCATCGTCATCACGCCACCACCCGGAGATGAGGGGCTCGGTGAAGATGTTTCAATGACGGCTCCCGTTAATCAATCCCTTCACCTGGCCGGCAACACACTCTCGGTTGAGGGGACAACCGACACAAGCGAGAACGACTACATCGAAGTCCAAGTCAAGTTTGAGCAGTTCTATGAAGACGGCGATAGCGAAGAGCTGACGAACTGGTTAAGCACGGACGGGACAACCGAAGATTGGTACTTTGACACCACAGTGGACGATGACTGGGTGGATGCGGATGAGGCCTACACGCTTGTCTATGCACGTGCGCTCAACGAGGGAGGAGAAGCATCGGTGCTCGATGTTCGAATCGTTCAATTTGCAAGGATTTCCATTTCCATAAGTGAACCTCCACTCGGAACGGCGTTGGTTGGTTCCGTTGATTTCTCGGGGACCGTTGAGGGCACCGACCACGATCGAGTGGAATACAAGGTTGACGGAGATGACTGGCAACTTGGAGATGACCTTGATGAACAAGAGGATGGCGTTCAGTCATGGTCGTTTTCATGGGATTCAACCCAAGTCAGCGATGGCTCCCACCGAATCAGCGTCCGCATGGTCAACGCAAGCGGCGTCACCAGTGAGGTTGTCAAACGCACCTATCAAGTGGACAATTTACCCGCTGCTCCCAACTTTGCGTTCACGGGCACGGTCGGCGTGTACGATGGAGGTTTACCCGTGAACGATGCCGTGGCAGGGACCGTTTTGGAAGTCAGGTTTGGGCTGAGAAACATTGGCGATTTGGATGCGAACGAAGTGTACCTGACGCTGGAGGGTGAAGGCGGCGATTCAACGACTTACCCCTCCGAGGGGAAGGTCACATCCCTAAACCAAGGAGAAAGCGTCCAAGTGACGCTTTACTGGTGGGCTACAGTCCCAGGAACGCACGAGGTGACCCTTTCCCTTGACCCCACACAACTCTACGAGGACCCCGATCGAAGCGACAACACCTACACCTTCAGTTTCACCGTGGATGAGCGCCCGGTTGAACCGATGTTGCGCTTCCTTCCCGGATCGTCCAGAACGGTTCCAG
This sequence comes from uncultured Candidatus Poseidoniales archaeon, assembly GCA_964014905.1. Lineage (GTDB taxonomy): Archaea > Thermoplasmatota > Poseidoniia > Poseidoniales > Poseidoniaceae > Poseidonia. The sequence goes on from CAXHCG010000029.1 coordinate 8,660, forward strand.
ACGTGCCTGTTCCAGGAGTCCCCTATGATATTCGAATTCGTGTCGACAACCTTGGTCAAACCGATGCGAGCAACCTGAACCTTGGGTTGGAACGGTTCGTTGATTCCACAGGATGGATGCGACTGAAGGATAATTCCCTGTCCCTCATCCCCGGTTCAAGCACGACCTCAGGCTATGCGTACGCTCAGTTTGAAGACGTCCACAATGAACCCGGTGCCGTCTCCTATCGCGCCGTCCTCAGCGGCTCGGGAGTTGAGGTCGAACACAACGAGTTGCGGTTCAACGTGACCGTTGCTGACCTCCAGGCTGGACCGAGGGTTGGCATTTCGCTCTCCTCCGGGGAAGTCGCCGTTGAGTTCATCGGATTGGATGACGGAGGCTTGTTGTTCACCACCATCAACGGTGAACTCCATGCTCGGACCATCACCTCCACGTTGTCGATGGTTGGTGGTGTCGTTTTGGAAGAAAATTGGGGCGGTGAACTCGCCGTTCATCAACGGGACGACGGGCTCGTCCAGGTCGCTTGGACACGCCGTTCCCTCAGCCTTGAAGGGTACATCCTCACCGACATCGCGATGACGTCAATCTCTGCCGCTGGGAAGACCACGCCAAAGCACTACCACATGCCGGCTTTGAAATTCTCAGAAGGGTCCTATTATGGATTCTCATTCGATCAACACGACGGCACCATGGTGCTTGCTGGCTACCATCGCGATCTGTCCACGGGCGGGTCGTGGCAAGATGTAACCTCCCTCTTCGTCATCTCATCAACCTCGCCCGACCGAGGTGCTTCTTGGACGAATCCGATCACGGTTCTTTCTGACATAGACATCCGCCCCGGCGACGTTCAACCTCTCGGAGTAGGGCTTGGAGATGAGTACCTCCATCTTCTGTATCAAGAGTACCGTGATGACGTCTCCGGGGTAAAGCGGGTCGGGCTCATGTACACGCACGGTTCCTACACCACCCCTTCCTGGAGTTTCCAATATTCGATTGGAGACGATGCCAGCTCACCACAATTGGAAGTGTTGGTTGACAAAGGCGAGGACCGATTGATCGGTGCGTGGATTGAAGGCCAGGGCAAGGTTGCCAACGTTGTTGTTTCCAACACCAACGCCGTTTGGTCGGGTCAAGAAAACACCCGCGTACTGGCCCCCGGCGCAACAGAAGTCTCCCTCACGCTTCGCCACGACGGCCTCTACGTGTACCACGACGAAATCAACCTCAATGGTCCAGTGTACCGTTTAGGTCTTGTCGCTGATGCGGATGGACAGCCCCTCAATGGCCTGTCAAACATGCTCGAACAGGGCTTCTTGTTCGGAGTGGGTGTGATGGAAGACGACACCATCGTGTGCTCCATCACGCCCGCTGGATCTATCAGTCTAAGCAAGATTGCTTCCCTTTCCGGTTCCAATGCGCCGGTGGCTTCACCCGGACTTCTGGAAACGCTTCTTGACTACCTCCCGGGCGAATCGCGCGATGTGAAAATGCGCCTTATTGGCATCGGTGTCGGTCTCTTGTTCCTGTTCTTGGCCTCAATCGCAGTGGTTGTGCGCCGTTCCCGAAGCGAGGTGGATGACCTCCTTGACGAGATGGATGAAAGCGAGAGCGTTGAAATCATGGTCAATCCTGAAGCAGACGATGGCCCTCTTCTGACGGTTGTTGACGACGAGGAAGAGCTCACCGTTCAGGCCCCCATCGCCGTGATGGATGATGAAGACGAGACCCTTGCTGCGGAACTTGAAAAGAAACTTCAGGAGGGCGAAGGCAATGCTCGTTTGGAGCGACGAATGAAGCGAAAACAACAGCGGGAAATGAGTGAAATGGCCGCTGTTCTTCAGAAAGGTCTCCCTCCCTTGCCAGGTGCGTTGCCCCCGCTTCCTCTTCCTGCACTGGACGGAAACGCTCCTCTGCCTGCACCAATTCCGTCCCCGATGCCTGCCCCCGGCTTACCGCTTCCAGACATCAAACGGGAGGTTTCCTGCTCGTCTTGTGAAGCAACGTTTGGCGTGAAGGATTTGATGCTCAAGCGTGTAACCTGCCCCGTTTGCGGCGTTGTCATTGATTTGTGAGGCTTCTTTGTGTGCGGAATTTTTGGGTATCTCGGCCATCAACAAGCCCTCCCGATTTTGGTTGAGGGTCTTCGAAGACTTGAGTACCGCGGGTACGATTCCACAGGTGTATCCGTTGATGATGGGAACAGCATTCAAACCTACAAAACCGTTGGAAGGGTCGCCGATCTGAAGGCGATTCTGCCTGCCGACGTTCGAGGTACACTCGGCATTGCCCATACTCGATGGGCCACCCATGGTGGCGTGACCGAGGCGAACACCCACCCCCACATGTCTCAAAACGGTGCCATCCACCTTGTCCACAACGGCATCATCGAAAATTTCCAACAACTACGCAGAGGTCTTGCAGCTCAGGGCATTGAGTGCGTCAGTGAGACCGATTCGGAAGTGCTCGTCCAAATGATGGCTCTCGAGCTCGAGCAGGGTGCAACACCGCTCAAATCGGTTCAAGCCACGCTCCGCCGCCTTCGTGGCACGTGGGGGCTCTGCATTTTGTTTCGAGATCACGATTTGTTGATTTGTGCACGGAACGGCTCCCCGCTCATCATCGGGCAAGGCGTGGGAGAGACGTTTGTTTCGAGTGACCCTCATCCACTGACGGCCCACACCCAGCGAGTTGTTTACCTCGATGACGGTGATATCGCCGTGATTCATCCTGAATCGTTCACCATCACCTCGATGAAAGGTCAAGAAATCGAACCAAGCATCACGGTGCTTGAAAATTCGTGGGGTGAAGCGGAACTTGGCGATGCACCTCACTACATGTACAAAGAAATCTACGAGCAACCCGACGCTCTGCGCCAGTGCATCGCAGGGCGAGTCGACCGAGAGATGGGCACTGGGCGACTTGGCGGCATGGGATTGGACCACTCGACCCTTGTTCAAGCCCCGCACGTCCGTCTTTTGGGCTGTGGGACTGCCGCATATGCTGCAGAAATTGGACAGATGCTGATCGAAAAAATGGGTCGGATTCCTGCCGTTTCTCACATCTCAAGCGAGTTTAGAAACAACGACACCGTCATCAATCCAAAAGCGATATACCTCGCCGTTTCTCAATCCGGTGAAACCGCCGACACGATTTCTGCCATCAAAGAAATCAAACTCAAAGGAGGCAAGGTCTTTGGTGTTGTGAACGTGGTTGGGTCAACCATTGCTCGGCTCTGCGGGCAGGGAGTCTACATTCACTCCGGCCCTGAGCAGTCCGTCGCCTCCACCAAAGCGTTCACCAACATGGTCGCTGCACTGGCCATATTTTCAACCCAGCTTGGTCGGACCCGCCATCTATCAAAGGAAAATGGGCGGGACCTCATTCACCACCTTCAACAGGCTCCGCACCTGATGGAGACCTACTTCGAGGACGTGGGCCCCATCTCCGAAGCGGTTGATTTGTTGTGTGAAGCGAGTTCAGTGCTCTTCCTTGGTCGAGGGCTCTCGGCAACGGTGGCCAAAGAAGGGGCCCTCAAACTCATGGAACTCGCTTACATTCCGTGCTTGGCCTACCCGGCGGGCGAGATGAAACACGGACCCATTGCGTTGCTGGAGGAGGGGAGCCCAGTGGTGATCATCGCTCCAAACGACCACCTCAAAGAAAAAACGCTCTCGGCCCTTCATGAGGTGAAAGCCCGAGGTGCGAAGGTGATTTTGATTCACGAAAAGGGCGACCCGATCGCTTCAGAGGGCGATGTCTCGATCGCCGTGCCTTCGATTCATCCCTGGCTGACGCCGCTCCTCACGGTCGTGCCGCTTCAATTGATGGCGTACGAGACGGCATTGCGGCTGGGTCGAGACGTTGACCGTCCTCGCAACCTTGCGAAGTCGGTCACCGTTGAGTGAACTCAGAGAATGGTAAAGCGCTGTTCGCTCTCTTTCCAATTAAACGGCTTGTAGCCGAGAAGGTGGTTGGTATGGCGCATTTTCACGATGCCCAACTTTCGGGCGACATCGTCACCATGACGCTCCATCACCAGGTGCATCACACCGTCAGAGAGGTAGTCTTCAACTCCGTATTCTCCAAACTGTTTGTGGTCTTCACCCGTCATTTCGCAAATGAAGAACGAGGTGAGCTCAAGGCGACGAACGGCCTCAAAGAGTCGGAAGATTTCATCACGGGGATTTTCCATTTTTGTCAGAGTGAAGAACGCGCCGAGCGAATCGAAGACCAACAGTTCGAAACCGATGGACTGGCGGTAAGATGTCAATTGTTTGATGAGTTGCCCCATCCAATCCACACGGTTGCTCATTCCTTGCTCGTCAAGTTGGACCCGAAGGTCGGCCAAGTCGATGATGGCAATTCGATTCCGAACACGCGGATCGTCCACGTTCATCCCCATGTTGGCCATGTGGGATCGGAGCGAATCTTTGCCCTGTTCAAGGGTGACGTAGATTCCACTTGTTTCACCGTAGAGGACCGCGTTGTAGAGCATGGAGAAGGTCAGACTTGATTTCATCGCACCCGACGATCCGGCAACGATGCTGATGTGCCCTTGAGGGATACCGCCCTGCATTTTTTCGTCAAGTCCCTCAATGTGGGTCGGGATACGTTCAATCTCGGACATACGGCTCGCTTGGTGGGTTGCCCTCGTGATTCTTCAATATCACCCACGTATTTGATGGGAATCTCAAAGGTCTGAACCATGGTCTTCATGGCATGGACGTGTGGCTGGCTTCCAACTCAACCCGTCGTCATGCCCTGTTACTGCCGCTTTTCCCTTCCCTTCATCATGAAGGAATAAAGGGCGTTGACGAAACACCGCCCTCGGGGACCGTTGAACATCAGGTTCGCACGATTTGCATGCGCAAGGCTGCAGCGGTTCCAGACAGTGGCCACGCACTTGTCATCGTCGCTGACACGATGTTGAGCGACCCTGACGACCATTCACTGAGCATTGGAAAACCTCGCGACCTCGCACATGCTGCGACGATGCTCCATCGGTTAACGGGGCGTTTTCACCAAGTGTGGTCGGCCACGTCAGTACGATGGAATGGAACCTGGCATCACTGGTGCGAGTCGGCGGTTGTTGCTCTTGGTGAGTTGAATGCAAACGACCTCGAGGTTCTGCTCTCCTCTGAATCGTGGAAGGGCAAAGCCGGAGGGTACGATTTAGCAGGCCCCATGGGAGCCTACGCTCGTTTGGTTGAAGGCGCCGAAAGCACTGTTCTCGGCTTGGCCGGTGAAGCCATGGAATTTCTCGAAGGCTTGGCTTCTACCCAATGAGCATCAGAGCAAGGGCGTTAATCCCAATTCGTGTTTTTGCATGTCCACAACCACGTTTTGACCGGGAATCATCAACAATTTATCTTCTGCGTCAAGAGAAAAGACGCTCACTCGGGCTTGGTCGGCCATGTGCTTGATCTCTCGTCGGCATGCCATTTGATGGCTTTCCATGTGGACGAGCGAGCGGAGGTCAACGATGGCGGTGTCCCCTTGCATCACGCGTTCCAACATGGCCGTTGTCGGAATCCGTTTCATGACGTCGGGTGCAATGTAGCGGAGCGCTTTGTTGGGTGGGCTTTGAAGCCGTTGAACCACCATTCCAAGATCGTGAAACGCTTCGCCGTCGGGCGTGATCGGTCCATTCCAAC